>NZ_JBEOXS010000101.1:0-16212 GCF_040296705.1 Streptomyces sp. NPDC002055 | reverse complement strand
CCCGTCCACCCGCCCCACAACACCCTGCATGGCCACCGGCCCTGCGTTGTCGCGCCAAGGGACCCGAGCCCGGCGTGAATCTGCCCGGCGACTCACTGAAGTCGCCGGAGACTCACGGCAGTCGTCGTCCCATCTTCGCCGACTGCCGGTTGCCGCCCTTGGTGTCCCACCACTCCTCGATGTGCGCGCGGACGATGTGCACCAGCATCGCGAGCCGTTCCGGATCGGGAGCGGGAGATGTGAACACATCCGCGAAGGACTTGTCGTCCCACACCAGCGTGAATTCCCAGCGCTCCTCCGGATGCCCCTTCCGGCGCACAGCGAGGTGGTACGTCAAGGTCACGCTGCGGTTGAGGTGATGTTCGGCCAACAGGTCGAGGACATCGAAGGCATCCCGACCGTCACCCGTGATGTAGGAGCGGGCGAGAGCCCGCTCCGCCGGTGTCCGCGCCACCATGTACGTCATCTCCCGTCACTATGGCCGGCAGGCCCCTCACGGGCCACTGCATCTGGTGCCTGACTCAGGCCCGGAGGCCGCACCGCACCGCACACCACACCCGCCCCGGCCTCCCGGCAGATCCGCTCGACCCCGCAGTCGGCTGCCCGTCACCCATCCGTCGGCCTACCGGGCACCCAACGACCAGAAGACACCCACCTCGTCCCCGTTCACCGCGATCAGGCCCAAGTCCTCGCACAGGTCGAGGCCATTGAGGTACGCGACGGTGATGAAAGGGTGGGAACGCGTGCCGCGGAGGCCGGCCTCCACGAAGTCCGGGGCCGGATCGGAGGCGGCGGCCGTCGCGTTGGTCCAGTACCGCGCGGTGGGCCCGTACCGGTCGAGCAGGATCCGGGCGTCGTCCAGCAGGGCGTCCCGGTCCGGACGGGAGCGGACCGGGGCCGGTTCGCAGTCCCACTCCTCGGCCATGACGGCCAGCGCGGCAACCGCCCCCTCCGCCTCCAGCGGGTACAGGCGGTCGGGGAACTCCGCGGCGCTCGGCGGGGCGAACGGATACGCGGGCACGGAGCAGCGGGCGTCGTTGGTGCGGTCCCAGTCGAGTCGGACCCAGCCCCGGGGGTCGGGGACCGAGCGGTGCAGCACCGCGAGGACATCGTGCGCCCAGTCCTCGTGCCGACGGGGACCGGTGGCCACGAACGTGTAGGTGTCGTCGAGCAGCCGCAGTGCCGCCGCGTTCCAGGGACAGCGTAGGCTGCGGAACTCCACCAGCAGATCGCCGACTTCGCGGTCGAACACGTCCTCCGGCTCACGGGGGAGGCCCCGGAGCCGCCCCAGCGCCCAGCGCGCGAGCTCGCCCGCACCGTTCATAGCGATGCCGTCCATGGCGATGCCGTCCACGGCGACATCGTTCGGAAGGCGCGGCAGTGGGGGAGCAGCGGTCCGGTCCCGGAGCGCTTCCAGGTGGGCGTCGAGCAGGTCCAGAGCGGACCGATCCGCAGACGGAGGCATCGCGCCACCCTATGTCGCCCCCGTCACCACGGCTGTCGAACCGTGCAGGCTCAAGGGCCCGGGCCATGGGCCCACGACGTGGCCGAACGACTGCCTCCAGAGCCGCTCTCCACCCCGTACGCGGAGGCGGGGCGTCCGGGCCGGCCCGCGAGCCGGCCCGGACGTCGTGATCAGGCGAGGTCGAACCGGTCCAGGTTCATCACCTTGTTCCACGCCGCGACGAAGTCGTTCACGAACTTCTCCTTCGCGTCGTCGCTCGCGTAGACCTCCGCGAGCGCACGCAGCTCGGAGTTCGACCCGAAGACGAGGTCGGCCCGGCTGCCCGTCCACTTGACCTTGCCCGTGGCGGCGTCACGGCCCTCGAAGGTGTGCGCGTCCTCGGAGGTCGCCTTCCACGTCGTCCCCAGGCCGAGCAGGTTGACGAAGAAGTCGTTGGTCAGCGAGCCCGGAGTCGCGGTGAGGACACCGAGCGCCGACTGCTGGTGGTTCGCGTCCAGGACGCGCAGACCACCGACGAGCACCGTCAGCTCGGGGGCGCTCAGGGTCAGCAGGTTCGCCCGGTCGAGCAGCAGGTACTCGGCCGGGAGCCGGTTGCCCTTGCCGAGGTAGTTGCGGAACCCGTCGGCGGCCGGCTCGAGCGCGGCGAAGGACTCCACATCGGTCTGCTCCTGCGACGCGTCCGCACGGCCCGGCGTGAACGGCACCTCGACGTCGAATCCGGCGTCCTTGGCGGCCCGCTCGACGGCCGCACCACCGGCGAGCACGATCACATCGGCGAGCGAGACCCGCTTGCCGCCGCCCTGGGCGGCGTTGAAGGTCTCCTGGATGCCCTCCAGGGTGCGCAGCACCGGTGCCAGCTGGTCGGGGTCGTTCACCTCCCAGCCGCTCTGCGGCTCGAGACGGATGCGTGCCCCGTTGGCGCCGCCGCGCTTGTCACTGCCACGGAAGGACGAGGCCGACGCCCACGCGGTCGACACCAGCTGGGACACCGACAGCCCCGAGTCGAGGATCGTGGCCTTGAGAGCGGCCAGGTCCGCGGCGTCGATCAGCTCGTGCGTCACCGGCGGCAGGGGGTCCTGCCACACCAGCGTCTCGCTCGGGACCTCCGGGCCGAGGTAGCGCGCGACCGGACCCATGTCACGGTGGGTCAGCTTGTACCAGGCGCGGGCGAACGCGTCCGCGAACGCGTCCGGGTTCTCCATGAAGCGCCGCGAGATCTGCTCGTACGCCGGGTCGATGCGGAGCGCCAGGTCGGTCGTCAGCATCGTCGGGGCGTGGCTCTTCGAGGAGTCGTGGGCGTCGGGGACGGTACCCTGCCCGGCGCCGTCCTTCGGCCGCCACTGGTGGGCGCCGGCGGGGCTCTTGAACAGCTCCCACTCGTAGCCGTAGAGGATCTCCAGGAAGCTGTTGTCCCAGGTGATCGGGGTGTTCGTCCAGATCCCCTCGAGACCACTGGTGATGGCGTCGCCGCCCTTGCCGGTGCCGTGGCTGTTCCGCCAGCCGAAGCCCTGCTGCTCCATCGGAGCGGCCTCGGGGTCGGAGCCGACGGCGTCCGCCGGACCCGCGCCGTGGGTCTTGCCGAAGGTGTGACCGCCCGCGATCAGAGCGACGGTCTCCTCGTCGTTCATCGCCATCCGGCGGAACGTCTCCCGGATGTCACGGGCCGCGGCGAGCGGGTCCGGGGTGCCGTTCGGGCCTTCCGGGTTGACATAGATGAGGCCCATCTGGACCGCGCCGAGGGGGTTCTCCAGCTCGCGGTCGCCGGTGTAGCGCTCGTCGTCGAGCCAGGTGGTCTCGGGGCCCCAGTAGACGTCCTCGTCGGGCTCCCACACGTCCTCACGGCCACCGGCGAAGCCGAAGGTCTCGAAGCCCATCGACTCCAGGGCGACATTGCCGGCGAGAATCATGAGGTCGGCCCACGACAGGCTCTGCCCGTACTTCTTCTTGACCGGCCACAGCAGGCGGCGGGCCTTGTCCAGGTTCCCGTTGTCCGGCCAGCTGTTGAGCGGGGCGAAGCGCTGCTGACCGGCCCCGGCGCCGCCGCGGCCGTCGCTGATCCGGTAGGTGCCGGCGCTGTGCCACGCCATCCGGATGATGAACGGACCGTAGTGGCCGAAGTCGGCAGGCCACCAGTCCTGCGAGGTCGTCAGCACCTCGGCGATGTCCTGCTTCACCGCGGGGAGGTCGAGCGCCTTGAACGCCTCGGCGTAGTCGAAGTCCTCACCGAGAGGGTTGGACACGGCGGGGTTCTTGGCGAGGATCTTCAGATTGAGCCGATCCGGCCACCACTGGCGGTTTCCGCCGCCCTGCGTCGGGTGCGGGGCGCGCCCGTGTGCGACCGGGCAGCCACCTGCGCCCTCCGATTTCGCGTCTGCGACGATTGCATCATGATTCTCAGACATGGGAATCCTTCCGGACCAGGCGGATCACGGTGCTCATGAATTGCGGCAGTGAACAGTCGGGACACAGGTCCCGGTAGGTGACCGCGGCCCCGTGGATCGAGGAGCCGTGGCCGTCGGACGTGATCATGCAGGGGCAGGGCGAAACACAGTCGACGCCGGAGACAACACCGCTCGACCGGCACGCGATGGGGCGGTGGGCCCCGGCGCGTCCCTCGAACCGGGCCGGTGCGCCGCGCAGATCCCTGCGGCGCGCGAACCCGGTCGCCGGGGCCGAAGCGGCGGTCCCGCGCCCGGAACGAAGGGCGATCCGGCCGAGGCGGCCGCACCCCTCGGACATGGGCGCCCCGACGCCGGGCCGATCACCGTCCCGGACGGTCCCGAGCAGCGTGACGCGGCCGGCCGTCACCTCGCGGAGCGGCACCGCGCAACTCCTCGGCGGTGTTCCGTCACGTCTGTGTCTCCTGCCGTACTGGAGTGTTCCTGCCCCTTGGCTATCGCCGGAACCGATCCTACGATGGACAAGGTCTAAGTCAAGAAGTCCGTCAAACCCTGTGGAAGGGGAAGCGGATGTCCACGGGCACGCGTCCTGTAGGCCGTCGAACGTGAATGGGTGCACGACATGAGTGACCTGCTGCGGCGATTGCGCGGGCGTGGCTGGCGGATGACCTCCCAGCGACGTGTCGTCGCGGAAGTCCTCGACGGCGACCACGTACACCTCACCGCCGACGAGGTGCACGCCCGCGCGGCCCGGCGCCTGCCCGAGATCTCCCGGGCGACCGTCTACAACGCCCTGGGAGAGCTGGTGTCCCTCGGCGAGGTCGCGGAGGTGTCCACCGACGGCCGCGCCAAGCGCTACGACCCCAACGCACACCACCCGCACCAGCACCTGGTCTGCTCCGGCTGCGGCACCATCCGCGACGTCCACCCGACCGGCAACCCACTGGCCGAACTCCCGGAGCAGGAACGGTTCGGCTTCACGGTCTCCGAGGTCGACATCGTCTACCGCGGGCTGTGCCCGTCCTGCGCCTGACCCCGGCCCTCTGTGCCCGGCCGGGCCCTCTGCGCCCGGCCGACGGTTCGCACGGGAGCCGGCTACGAACAGCCCTCCCGCCGCCGTACTGCCAGGTGGCGAGAGCATGTCCCGGATGGGAACCGGTCACTCCGCCTCCTGCCGCCACCGCGTGCCGGGCCGATGATGCGCCCGGTCCCGTTCAGGGAACGGCGCGTCCCCACGCGGATATCGTGACCTGCGGGATGTCGATGAACTCCGGGTCCTGGAGCAGTCGGAAGAAGCGGTCCAGCTCCGTCTGCGTGATGAGGCCGTCCGCGACCAACGAAGGGCCGGCCTGCCCGATGAGAGGTGCCCAACGGTCCTTGTCGAGCCCTCCCATGCACCCGAGGTTCCCCGAGAAGGACACCTCGCTCAGTCCGGCCCGGGAGAGCAGCGTCGGCATCCGGCGCGCCCAGGTCATGTCCGCACCCCGCTCGCGGTACTTCTGCTGGTACGCGGCGAGGACCCGTTGGGCGAGCGGAGACGGTGCGGTCTCTGCGGGCAGATGGTACGGCTCCTCGACGACCAGCCAGCCGCCCGGAGCGAGCCACTGAGCGGCCCGGGCGATGAGCTCGTCCCGCTCGGGCAGGTGGCACAGGAGATAGCGCGCGTGGATCAGGTCGAAGCGGCCCGGCTCGTAGTCGTCGCGGGTGACATCTGCTTCCTGGACCCGAAGATTCCCGGCACGGTCGGCATCCAGGTACCGCGTGTCGACATCGGCGGCGACCACCTGCCCATCGGGGCAGCGCCGGGCGAGCCAGTAGGCGATGGAACCGGCACCCGCCCCCAGTTCGAGACAGTTCCAGGACGCCGCGACGGGGAGCCCTTCGATGACCTGAACGGTGAAGTCGTCCACATTGCGCTGGATGGACTCCAGACGCTCGTTCTCGCCGGCGGAATCCGCGCTCAGCGCGCCGACGCGGCAGGAGCCGGCAGCTGCGGGGCGTTCCATGCTCATCGTTCCTCTCATCCCTTCCACGGACCCGGACAAGACCCGGGGCTTGTCGACCACACCGAGCGCGGAGCGGTCGTTCCGGCGTTGCCGGCTTGCTGACAGGGAATTCACCGACCACAGCGGTTGACGCGGATCGCCCACGCACGCGGTGACCGGCCCACCGGAGCCGGGCGGCGCAAGTACAGGCGACCGCACCGGTTCATCCTCCCGACGGAACGTCAGGAGCCTTTGCTTCAGCGTCCGCCCAGGCTGCTCCCGCCATCGACATCGAGGACGTGGCCGGTAATGAACCCCGCCTCGTCGGAGAGCAAAAACCCCACAGCCGCGGCGACGTCGTCCGGAGTGCCCAGGCGCCCCATCGGGATCGACGCAATCGCCCTTCGCTCACCCTCACTGCCGACCGGCCGCGCCCGACGGAACAATTCCGTGGCCGTCGGTCCGGGCGACACCGCATTGGACGTGATGCCATCCGGGGCCAGCTCCAACGCCCACGACCGCGTGCAACCCACCAGCGCACTCTTGGCCGCCGCATAGGAGGTACGGTCCTTGGCCCCGTACGTGGCCCGCGAGGTGATGTTCACGATCCGACCGAACCGCTCCGCACGCATCCCCGGCACCAGCGCCTGGACGATCTGAACCGAAGCACGCAGGTTCAGGTCCACCACCTGCTGCATGACCACCAAGTCCAGGTCCTCGATGGGCTGGGGCTGGGCGATACCCGCATTGTTGACCACCCGACACACTGCGGACTCCCGGGTCACCTCCTTGAGCATGCGCGCGGTGTCCTCGACATCGGAGAGATCGCACCGCAGGAACGTGCCGGGGAACTCCCCCTCGGGCGCACTCCGAGCCACACCGATGACTCCGTACCCCGCCTCTGCCAACCGCCGAGAGACCGCCGATCCGATGCCCTTGCTGGCGCCCGTGACCAGAACGTCTTTCATGCCACTCCTCAAACCTCCCCGGATGTCCGGCCGTTGCTCGCCCCGCTGCCTTCGAACACGGCCGGGCACACCATGCTGACACGGTCATGCCCCTTGGAGTGATGGATCCGGATCGAGTTGATCTTTGTCCTGGGGGCAGATCTTGTGGATGCCGCCCTCGGGAGGTGGCAACGTGCGAGGCGATCCCTTCGGCGTGCATCTCGATGAGAACGGCGGCGGTGAGGCGTTCGAGGGCGGTGCGGGCGGCGAAGCAGTCCGGGCCGCCCGGCGTCAGGGGAAGGGAGCCGCCGCTCGCACGGCGGCCGAGCCGCAGCGGGGTCTACGGCCACGACCGTGACCACGACACCGGCCCGCGCTTCAGGTGGCGGGCTCGGAAAGGAAGACCCGCTCCAGCAGGGTGTACAGGGAGTCCCGCTCCTGGTCGCTGAGCCTGTCCAGGCCCTCCTGTGTGGCGTGCATCTTCGCGCGGATCGTGTCGGTGACGCGCTCGCCCTCGGCCGTGAGGACGACGTTCTTGATGCGCCGGTCGGAGGGGCTGGGCTCGCGGCGCACCAGGCCGCGCTCCTCCAGCCGGTCGACGATCCCGGTGATGTTGGAGGCGTCGCAGGTCAGGGTGTGGGCCAGGACGCGCATCGCTGAAGGGCCACGGCGCAGGACGGTCAGGCACTTGCCCTGGCTCGCGGTGAGGTTCTCGCTCGCTGCCGCGACCGTGAAGTCGCCGTAGTAGACACCGAGGGACACCGAGAGCAGCTCCATGAGCCCGGCGGTGTCGACGCGGGCAGTTCCTGTCATGGGAGCCACGCTACCCAGGAAGCTTGACAATCTCAAATATCTCTATCTACCGTCTTCCTCATTACTTGATGTTCTCAACCATCAATGCCATCAAGCACCTGTGAGGAGCACGTCCGTGACCGTCACCGCGTCTTCGGCCCCCCGCGCGGCCGAGATCCTGTCCCGGCCCGTCACACTGAACGGCCTGACCGTCCCGAACCGCATCGCGATGGCGCCGATGACGCGCAAGTTCTCCCCGGGCGGCATCCCCGGTGAGGACGTGCGGTCGTACTACGCCCGTCGCGCCGCCGCGGGCGTGGGCCTGATCGTCACCGAGGGGACCTACGTCGGTCACGAGTCGGCCGGGGAGAGCGACCGTGTGCCGCGGTTCCACGGTGAGGAGCAGCTGGCGGGATGGGCGAAGGTCGCCGAGGCCGTTCACGCGGCGGGCGGCACCATCGTCCCGCAGCTGTGGCACATCGGCATGGTGCGCAAGCAGGGCGATGCGCCCTACGTCGACGCCCCCGCCGTCGGCCCTTCCGGCATCCGCCTCGACGGAACCGAGGGCACGGGCACGGCGATGACCCGGCACGACCTGGACAACGTCATCGGCGCGTTCGCCGAGGCCGCCGCGGCCGCCGAGCGCATCGGCTTCGACGGCATCGAACTGCACGGTGCCCACGGCTACCTCCTCGACCAGTTCCTCTGGGCGGGGACCAACCGCCGCACCGACGCCTACGGCGGCGACCTCGTGGCCCGTACGAAGTTCGCGGCTGAGATCGTGGCCGCGGTCCGCGAGACCGTCTCGTCCGACTTCCCGGTGATCTTCCGTTATTCGCAGTGGAAGCAGGAAGCCTACGACGCGAGGCTCGCCCGGACCCCGGAGGAGCTGGAGGCCATCCTGACCCCGCTTGCCGAGGCCGGGGTCGACGCCTTCCACGCCTCCACCCGCCGCTACTGGCTCCCGGAGTTCGAGGACTCGGACCTGAACCTGGCGGGCTGGACCAAGAAGCTCACCGGCCGGCCCACCATCACCGTCGGCTCGATCGGCCTCGACGGCGACTTCCTCCGCTCGTTCGCGGGCGAGGGCGCCGCGGTCGGCAGCATCGACAACCTGCTCGAGCGCCTGGAGCGCGACGAGTTCGACCTGGTCGCCGTCGGCCGTGCCCTGCTCCATGACCCGGAGTGGGCGGCGAAGGTCCTGGCGGGCCGGCTCGACGAGCTGAAGCCGTACGACGCGGCGGCGCTGAAGACCCTGAGCTGAGGGTTGCCCCGTCATCCCCGGCGAGCCGGTGCCGTACAGCGCCACCACACGGCGCGTCTTGACGATGATTTCCGGGTCGGGTGGACACCTTCCCTGTGGTGTGGGTGTCCGCCGGGGCCGGGGCCGGGGCCGAGGCCGAGGCCGAGGACCGGGCTCGGGGAAGGGTGCCGGTGGCCTTCCCCGAAATCCTGCCGACGCTCAGGATCCGGCCAAGGACCTAACGCGTACCGGCGGGCGGGTCGGCGTACACGCCGTTCAGCATGCCGGTGGCCTGCCCGACTTCGATGAGATAGCCGTCCGGATCGCGCAAGTAGCACCGCAGCTCGGCCTTGCGGTCGATGGGTGGCGTGAGGAATTCGGCGCCCTTCGCACTCCACTCCCGGTGGCATGCCTCGATGTCGGCGACGCGCAGATTGAGGAAGCTGCTGACCGTGCCCGGGTCGGTGGGCGGGCGCAGGGTGAGGTCCGGCTTGTCCGGGGTGGGGCCGCCGCCCGGGTTCATGATGATCCAGCCGTTGGCGAGCCTGATGGTGCAGGGGTTCTCCTCGAGCACCACCTCACCGCCGAGAACGTCCTCGTAGAAGGCACGCGATCGGGCTACGTCGGCCACCGTCAGGAAGTGAGTGAGAAGGAGCCCGGAATCCGGGGCGGGAAAACCGTCACGACGCATGCACGACCTCCAGACGAAACGGATGCTTCCTTCCATAGTGGTGGATGGGTGCGTGGGCGCGGATGAACACGGCCGGGAGGGGAGCCGGACGTGCCGGCCGCCGGGCCCTCCGCCGCCCTCCAGCCCGTGCCGGCGGCCCGGGCGGGGGCACGCCGGCACGGGCACTGGTCAGAGCACGATTCCAGAGGTCGGGTGCGGTTACCGGTCCACTGCCTGGGGACTCCGGTGAGGCAGCTGAGGCGGCGGCTTCCACGATGGGAGGCGTTCCTGCCGCCAACTGCTGGGACCGCTGGAGGTCCACGCGTAGGTCATTGACCGTGAGTCATCGAACGGCGGACATCAGCGGTCCTTGAACTGCCATGGTTCTGCCGCTGCCGGGGGATCGATCGACTGCTGTGGGCGGCTGCCGACCAGCCCGGCCTCGGCCACGGTGACGGCTCAGGATGTACGGCGCAGCGTCCAGGCGTTGGGGTTGAAGCTGGGGACGACGGAGTAGCGGCAGCCGCTGCTGTAGTAGGAGCTGGTGATCGTCCAGCCTGCGGGCGGCCAGGTGGAGGCGCACGCGTTGACCTGCGTACCGACCGGATAGCCGGTGAGGTTCTTGATCTGCTTGGTGTTGGGGCTGAAGCCGGGCCCGCAGCCGCCGCTGTTCCACCACTGGGTGTCGACCCAGCCGGAGGGGGTGAGCGAGCTGTGGCAGATGGTGGCCGTGTCACCGGGAGCGGCGGTGGCCGAGGCCATGCCGACGGTGGTGACCACGGTGGTCAGGAGTGCGAGAGAGGCGATGCGTCTGCGTATCACGTCGGGTCTCCTTTGCCGGCGCGCTGGTGTCCGCGCCGACGGTGTCGGCATTCGGCCAGGCGCTGGACCATTACTATCCGGCGGTATTCCCCGACGGCCAGCCTTCTTTCGGCCGTGCGGTCGGTGGTCCGGCCGGGCTCTCCTGAGAACATCAGTCACGCGGGCCTCCGCCGGGAGGTTCGCTCGCCGAGGACAACACGGCCGCCTGACAGGCAGCTGTCTCCGCCACCGGTCCAACCGGACCGGAACGCGTTCCGGGTTCGCTGGTCGTGCTGCGTGGTGACTGGCCCCGGGAGTCCTCGGTCGTGGCCGGCTGCTTGCGAATGCTGTTCAGCCGGACTCACCCGGCACGCCATCGAACCGATCGCCGGCGTGTGTGTCAGTCCGCCGCTTGCTGGAGGCCGGTGAGGATGAGGTCCAGCCCGGTCTCGAACTCGTCGCCGTAGGCGTATCCGGGACGCATGACGTGAGCGGTCGCGATCTCGGTCAGGTACGGGTACTCGCCGTCGCCGAATCCGCTCATGATGGATTCCGCCAGTTCGGCGGTCTCGTCCGGGGCGCCGAAGGGCAACGCCTTCTCCTGCAGGGCGAACCCGTAGATGTAGCTGTCGAGGACCGACACCGCGTGGGCGGTCAGGGCCAGGGAGAACCCGCCCTGACGCAGGCAGCCGAGCACGGCCTCGTGGTGACGCAGGGTGGCGGGGCCCGGAGTGGAGCGTGATTCCATCAGCCCGATGGCCCAGCCGTGGCGGGAGAGCGCATGACGCAGGGAGACGGCCCGCTGCCGCATCGCCTGTCGCCAATCCTCGCCCGGCGTGGGCAGTTCGACCTCGCCGAAGACCAGATCGACCATGCCGTCGAGCAGGTCCTCCTTGTTGGCCACATGGTTGTACAGGGACATGGCCTCGACCCCGACGGCCTCGCCGAGCTTGCGCATGCTGAGCGTCTCCAGGCCGCCGGCGTCGGCGAGTTCGACGGCGGTACGCAGTACCCGCTGCCGGGTGAGCGTCTCGCGGGCCGGCTGCGGGGTGGTACGTCGGGGCACGGTGGTCGGTCACTTCCTCTCGTCGTCTCCCAGCGTTGACGAGCTTACGCCGTAAGTGCTGTACTTACGGCGTAAGCATGCGGCGAGTGTGGCGCTACGGAGAGCGGTGACGATGCGGAACACGAGCGAGCCGGTCGCAGCCGCCGGCGGAGCCGGGATGACGACGGCCGTCGTGCAGGAGCGGTACGGCGCCGAGCCGGAAGCCGTGCTGCGCATGGCGCGGCTCGTCCGGCCGGAGATCGGCCCGGACGAGGTCCTGGTGCGGGTGCGCGCCTCCAGCGTGGACCGGGGCACCTGGCACATGATGGCCGGCCTGCCGTACGCGGTCCGTCCCGTGAGCGGCCTGCGCAGGCCGAAGCTCCCCAACCCGGGCCGCAACATCGCCGGTGTCGTCGAGGCGATCGGCTCCGGGGTGACCGGTTTCGCGCCCGGCGACGAGGTCTACGGCACGGCAGCCGCGGCGTTCGCCGACTACGCCACCGCCCGTCCCGACAGAATCGCCCCCAAACCGGCCGGACTCACCTTCGAGGAGGCGGCGACGGTACCCGTCAGTGCGCTCACCTCGCTGCAGGCGGTCCGCGACAAGGGCAGGGTCCGGGAGGGGCAGGAGGTTCTGATCACGGGAGCGGCCGGCGGCGTGGGCACCTTCGCCGTCCAGCTCGCCCACGCCTTCGGTGCCCGGGTCACGGCTGTTGCGAGCACACCCAAACTCGACGCCGTACGGTCGTTGGGCGCCGACCACGTGATCGACTACACCCGTGAGGACTTCCTCGCCGCCCCGCGACACTACGACGTCATCATCGACATCGCGGGCAACCGCGGCCTGCGGGAACTGCGCCGCGCCCTCACACCCCGCGGCAGGCTGGTCATCACCGGCGGTGAGACGAACGGCGTCTGGCTCGGCGGCACCGACCGGCAGCTCCGCGCGCAGCTGCTGTCCCCGTTCACCGGCCGGCACCTGGGCGCCTTCATCTCCTCCGAGCACGCCGACGGGCTGCGCGACTTGACCTCCCTCATCGACGCGGGCATGCTGAGCCCCGTCGTGGACCGCGTCTACCCGCTCACCGAGACCGCCGCGGCCGTCCGGCACCTCCTCGACGGCCGCGTCACGGGCAAGCTGGCGCTCACCGTGCCCGCTGAGTGATGACGTGGCTGATGCCGGGAGCATTGCCGACGTGTGCCAGGGGGGAAGCTCAGGCTGCCGGGCTATCCGTTCCATGCGGTCGGCGGGGTCGGGGTGGCCTACGAGTCGGCCGCCGGCGCTCCGCTGCCCCTGCTGCTCCTCTTCATGTGGCTGCGGGGGAGCGGCTGATGGCCATCCCCCGCTCCGCCACCGCGCGAGTGTGCGGGCTGTGGGCTCATCCGCCCAGGGCGTTCGCCAGGCGCGTGAGGGCCGGCATGGCTGCGGCGAGCATGTCGCGGTCGCCGGGGAGAAGCCTGTCCATCGCGTGCTCCAGTGTCTCCCGGCTGGCCCGGTCATAGCGTTCGAGTAGTTCCAGCGCGTGCGGAGTCACGGACAGGTCCACTGCTCTGAGATCCGTCGTGGACGAGTGACGTTCCACCAGCCCTGCCGTCGCCATCGTCCGCACCAGATTGCTGACCGTCGAGGGGGAGACGCGCAGGCTCTCGGCCACTGCCCGGGTACCCAACGGCCCGTCGGCGGACAGGACCCGGAGCAGTTCGATCTGGGCGTCGGGCAGGTCGGGGAGGCCCTCGGCGGCGCGGGTCGAGCGCAGTACGGCTCGGCGCAGGGGGCCGAGGAGGCGGCTGAGGTCGGCGGCAGTGTCCACGACTCCATTGTGACAGCAGAGTGATTTTGCTTCAAAGTAGTTTTGTTGCAAACTTCAGTCGCTGCCGGGCGCCGTGAGACGCCGTACGCGACACAAGGAGAGCCACGCCATGACGACCATCGCGAACCCCGTCCCCGAGCAGGACCTCTCGGGCATCACGGGGAAGCACTTCATCTACACCTATGCCAACGGCTGGCAGTACGAGATGTATGTGAAGAACGCCCGGACGATCGACTACCGGATCCACACCGGCCTGGTCGGCGGCCGTTGGGTGAAAGACCAGACCGTTGACCTTGTCTGTCTTGACTCGGACGTCTACAAGATCTCCTGGACCGAGCCCACCGGCACCTCGGTCAGCGTCAACGTGCTGCCCGCCAAGCGCCGACTCCACGGCGTGATCTTCTTCCCCCACTGGGTGCACCAGCACCCCGAGCGCACCGTCTGCTTCCAGAACGACCACCTGGACCAGATGGCCGACTACCGCCACCAGGGCCCGGCATACCCGATCTGCGTCGTCCCCGAGTTCGCGAAAATCACCTTCCTCGAGGACTGCGGCGAAGACAACGAAGCCGTCATCGCCGCGGCCCCGGCCGACCTGCCGCAGGGCTACGCCGACCGCATCAACTGACCGCCCCCGCGCTCCCGCTCACCGCTCTCGTCAGCGGAGCGACCGTTGTTCGGTACGTATCGGCCCGTACGGCCGGATGGCATTCGTTGAGAGTGCGTTCTGGTGCTGGTGGGGGCTCCTGCCCCTGTGGGTGGTGGCTGGTGGGTGGGCGCGGGTCCGGGCGGCCACCGCAGCCGGCCTTGCCCGGGTGCTCACCGAGACCGATCCCTGTCGCCCTAGGACCAGGCCGTGGGCGGTGAGGTGGTCGGCGAGCGCGGTGAGTTCGGCCGGAATGATGACCTTGCCGGGCTCGCCGGTTCGTACACTGACGAGGGTGGAGGACCATACGGCGACCAGGATCGATGTACGTCCGGCGCCTGCCTTGCGTCGGTACGTCGGCTCGTATGTCGGTTTCGACCTTCGCGGGTTCCCGGCGGGGGTGCACTGCGGTCCGCCGGGCCGCGTGCTCACTGCGGTGATCAGCCTGTCCGACCCTTTGGAGGTGGCGGCGGACGTCGACGACGGGTCACCGGTCACCCGATTCGGCAGCGTGGCCGGCGGTCTGATGTGCCGGTCCGTCGCGATCCACCACGACGGACGCCAGCAAGGCGTGAAGGTATCGCTGACACCGCTCGGGGCTCGGGCCGTCTACGGCATGCCCGCCGCTGCGCTCGCCCACCGACTGGTCCCACTCGACGAGCTTCTCGGAGCGCTTGGCATCGAGCTGGTTGACCGGCTCCGAGCGGCGACGACATGGGCCGCACGGTTCGCCGCGCTGGACGAGTTGCTCCTGCGAGCTGTCGGCCGCGCCGCCGGCGGCGACCGCGTGCCCCGGGTGCGCCCCGAGGTGGCCGAGGCATGGCGCCGCCTCGTCGCCGCGCGGGGCCGCCTCCAGGTTGGGGCGGTCGCCGCAGAACTGGGCTGGAGCCGTCGGTACCTCACCGAGCGGTTTCGCGGTGAGGTGGGCCTGTCGCCGAAGACTTTCGCCCGAGTTCTGCGCTTCGAGCACGCGCACGAACTGGCGACGGCGCACGACCCGCTCCCGTGGGCCGATGTGGCGACCCTCTCCGGCTACGCCGACCAGGCCCATCTCGTACGGGACTGGAGCGGGTTCACAGGCCGATCGCCGACGGCCTGGCGTCGCGGCGAAGTCCTCCTCGGGACCGGGTAGTCGCCGACCGGCTGCCCGTCGCGTCGGCTTCCGTTCCCTTTTCTTCAAGACCACCCGATCGCCGTCCTGTGACGATCGTCGGCATGAGACTCGTCAACCACGAACGCAACGCCATCGACCTGCGGACAACCCCCGTGCACCTCGGGCTGGGATCGACAGCGAAATCCATCGAGGGCTTCGCCTGGGACCCGGAGGTGCTCCAGGCCTACAGCGCCGCGGTCGCGGCGGACGGCGCCGAGGGCCGGATAGTGACGATCTTCGACGGCGACGGCCCCGGCGACCATTGGGAGCGCCACCCCGCCGGCGACGAGCTGGTCGTCTGCCTCAGCGGGTCGGTGACGGTCACCCGCGACGTGGACGGGGTGCCCGACCGCGTTGTGCTCGGGCCGGGCGAGGCCACCGTCAACCCGGCCGGGGCATGGCACGCGGTCGACATGGCGGGGCCCGCGTCCATCCTGACCATCACCGCCGGCCTCGGCACCGACCACCGTCCCCGCACCGACGCCCGCCCGACCGAGCACGTCGGCACGCCCGGCCCGCAAACGCCGTGACGACACGCGTCGCGTGCCTCGGCGACAGCCTCACCCGCGCGCAGCTCAGCGTCGACTACCTCGACCTTCTCGAACGACGCCACCCTCCCGGCGACGTGCGGCTCGCCCGCTTCGGCGCCAACGGCGACTTCGCCTACAACCTCTCGCGGCGCCTCGATGCCGTCGTCGCGGACCCGCCCGACGTGATCACCGTGTTGATCGGGACCAACGACGCCCGAGCGAGCCTCACCGGCTACCCCGTCGAGCGGGCCATGAAGCGCAAACAACTCCCCAAGCGCCCGTCGGCCGGCTGGTTCCAGCAGTGCCTGGGAGCCGTCGTCGAACGGCTGCAAACGGAGACCGACGCGACGATCGGTCTGCTGTCGCTCCCGGTCCTCGGCCAACAACTCGACGGAGCGGCGGCGCAGGCATCGCAGGCGTACAGCCGGATGATCGCCGAGGTCGCCAGCACCCACGAGGCGACCTACCTCCCACTCCACGAACGCCAGACCGAGGGACTACGCCAAGCGGACCCACCACCGATCCCCTACCAGGAGCCGACGCCCGCGGCGAGCATCGGCACCCTCATCCGGCACACCGTGCTGCGCCGCAGCCTCGACACGATCTCGCGGCGCCGAGGTCTCGTGCTCACGACCGATCACATCCACCAGAACAGCCGCGGAGCCGCCCTTGTCGCCGAGGCCATCGACACCTGTCTGCCGACCCAAAGCGCGTAGCCGGTTCCG
>NZ_JBEOXS010000100.1:0-16844 GCF_040296705.1 Streptomyces sp. NPDC002055 | reverse complement strand
AGCTTCCTCGCCGGCCTCCACCTGCGCGCCTCGATGATCTGGGTTACAGACCTCATCCGGAGCACCCGGTGATCACGACTCGATACGCGCCCTAGTGGTGTGCGACAACGCACTGCGTGACGAAGGCATCTCCCACCACTACCTGGCTCCGGGCTTCTCCGTAAAGCCTGCCAAGGCACTGTCCGAACGTCTTGCCGAAGCTCTGCTAACCCGGGGAGCGGCCGTACGGCAGGGTACCGGGTGGACCACAGACGCCCCATATCGCGAGACGGCCGCCGAGATCACCCGATACGGCCGACGCGGTGTGCTGACCGCGGACATGGAAGCCGCAGGGATCTTCGCCGTCGCCGAGCACCGCGGTATTCACGCAGCGGCAGCCTTCGCCGTCGCCGACTCTCTCGTAGCTCGTGAAGGACGCAGGCACCGGCCCGAAACCCAGGCCGCACTTCACCTGGCCGTGGAAGGGGCTATGGACGCCCTCAGCACAGAAGCTCGCGGCTCGGCACAGGGCTAAGGTGGCCGGATCCGCACAGTGAGGCAAGGGCAGTGTGCCCGAGCCCGGGAACAAAGGACCACCTTGGATACTGGCGCATCACGCCCGGCGATCGGCGCCGTGGTTCTGACGATGAACGACCGGCCCGAGGAATTCCCTCGGGCCATGGCCTCGCTCCTCGGCCAGCGGGACGTGGACCTGGACATAGTCGTCGTCGGCAACGGGTGCAGCCCCGAGCAGGTACCCACCGGAGTGAAAGCCGTCACCCTCTCCGAAAACGTCGGAATCCCCGAAGGCCGGAACGTCGGAGCAACCCACGTCAGGGGTGACTATGTCTTCTTCTTCGACAACGACGCCATTCTCCCCAGCACAGACGTTCTGGCCCGCCTCGCTGCCGCCCTCGAAGGGGATGCGAGCCTTGCGTACGCTCAGCCGCGCATCGCCGACCCGGACACGGGCCTCACTTTGCCACGCTGGGTCCCCCGGTTGCGGGCTTCAGATCGAACGCGGCCTGGCACCGTAACCGTCATGGCCGAAGGCGTCGTGATGATCCGCCGCTCAGCGTTCGACCAGGCTGGGGGATGGCCCGGTCACTTCTTCCTCTTCCATGAGGGCGTCGACCTGGCCTGGCGTCTCTGGGACCAGGGCGGCACGGGCCGCTACCTACCCGAGATCGTGGTGCACCACCCCGCGACCAACCCGGCGCGTCACACCAGGTTCTACCGGCTCAACGCCCGGAACCGCGTCTGGGTGGCCCGCCGCAACCTTCCCGGCGTCCTGGTACCACCGAATCTCGCCACTTTCGTCCTGCTCACGCTGTGGCGCTTCCGCGACCGGTCCGCGCTGCGGGCTTCCCTGGACGGCTTCCGGGAAGGTCTGCGCGGCGGATACGGCGAACGATCGCCTATGAGCTGGCGCACGGTGTTGCGCCTCACCCGCGCCGGGAGGCCACCCATCTTCTGACACCGTGCACAGTACGGACAGCCCATCAGCGCGGCGACACTCGCCTGGAGCCACCGCTCAGGGGTGAATGGCCACCCCCAATGGCTCTACGGAAGTGGTGTCGTGGAAGGGATCTCCGAGGCAAGATCTGCTTGTCCCGTCGCATCCCTCCCTCGGCACCTCTCCGCGTACGAGCCTGCTGGCTCTTGTGGTCGTGGAAGGTTCACGTCAGGGACGCTGGTCGGACTGGACCGTCGGATTTCGAGTTCGGCGTGTAGGCCAGCCTCGCGATGAGTGGCGCCGCGTGAGGTGCTTCGGGCAGTCATTGCGTTGCTGCGGAGCTCTTTTGCGAGGGTGCCGTCCTGAGCTCGTGCTGCGCGGAGAAGGTCGTCTTTGTGGAGCGTGACGCTAGCCGCCTCGGTCAACAGTTCCGTGTGCTCAGTAACAGGGCCAGCGACTGATGCATGCGGACGAAGGAGTGCGGCGAGTTCGTCCAACTCGTGCCCGGTCTCATCGTAGGCGCGTAGAAGTTCGGCATGCTCAGCCTCAGCGCTGACGCGGTCATTGCCTCGCAGCGCGAGTCGGCCAAGGCGGCTGGTGGCGGCAAGCTGCTGTTCGAGCTGACGAAGGCATTCTGCGGTGGTGTTGTGTGCCACGGTCCGTTCGGCGATAAGGGAGGTGAGTTCTCGGACCTGGTGGATTGCCTCCGCGCGGGCGTTCAGATCCTGGTGCCGACGGTTCAGGACGAGCGTGTTCGGGCCGGTTCCGGCGGCGGCTTGCTGTTCGGCGCGGTCGGCAGCGGCCTCGGCCTTCTCAGCCGCCGTCCTGGTGGCGCGCGCGGCGGTAGCGGCTTTGCGCGCGGCGTCGCGCAGCGCCGGGTTGCTGAGGTGAGCGTAGGGACGGTCGGCCGTCGACGCGGGTTCCGGAGGAGTGGACGGCTCGGTGTTTGCCGGTGCCGGCCGGCCCTCACACTCCGGTACCTCCTCCGGAGTGTCCGCGTCGTAGGACTCGTCGGCGCCGGAGGCCCGCGGGGTCGGCAGGCCCTCCACGGCCTGGCGGACGTGGGCGGGGACCGCGTTCTTCGGGAGTTCGGTGAGGATCATGCGTTCCTCGGTGCCGTTCTCGATCTCGCGGATGAGGCCCGCGACCGCGCGGTCAAGCTGTTCCTGCTCGGTGAGTGCGTCCCCGTGGCGAGCGCGGTCGGCGTCGGTCTCGTAGACGGAGAGCGGCAGGAAGAGGTGGGACTCCTTCTTGTCCCGCGACATCATCGTGTAGAGAGCGTTCGCCTGGGCGCCGGGGCCATAGACCAGGGCCTCTTGGACGCTGAGCCCCTGTGACTTGTGGCCCGTGATTGCGTATCCGAGACTGAGTCCGCCCTGTGCGATGTAGTCGGCGTCGACCCATTCGGCAACGTCGCGGTGGCCGTCGGCCGTCTTCTCACGCCACTCGACCAGGACCCGGCGTTCCTCGTCCACGGCACGCACAATGCCGCGGTAGCCGTTCAGTACGTCTTCGTTCTCGCCTCGGCTCTTCTTGCCCCGGTAGTCGTTGACGCGAAGGAGGACCTGGTCTCCGACGGACAGCGTCAGCTCGCCGCCGCCAGGCAGCGCGTAGGCGTGCTCGGGACCGGTGAGGTCGCCGTTGGCCTTCCGCAGTGCGCGGGCTCCCGTGTTCAACTCCTCCACGATCTCGTTGGTGGCGGCGAGCATGAGGAGCTGCTGCACGGCGGTGTGGTCGTCGGAGTGCGCGGTGCGCTTGTCGGCCCAGATGGTGAGCATGGCGGCGAGGGTGGCCTCCTTGTCCGCGAGGGCGTGCACGCGGCCGGCCCCGGCGAAGGTGCGGAGGGCTTCCAGGCGGTTGTCGTCGCGCCACAGTTCCAGTGCCCGGCGCTCGACCATGTCCTTCTGGCGAAAGTTTTCGTTGAGGCTGAGTCCGCCGACGATGTGGTGGACGGCGGCGAAGCTGCCGCCGATGCCCGGCGAGTGGAGCTGCTTGGGGTCGCCGATGCCGACGACCTTCGTGCCGGTTTCCGCGGCGTGGGTGAGCAGTTCGGCGATGTCGCGGTCATCGCACATGGCGGCCTCATCCACCACCAGGACGTCAACGCCCTTGAGGCCGCCTTTGCGGATGCTGCTGAGCCAGGATGCGAGGGTGCGGGACTCGATGCCCGCCTCGGCTTTCAGGTTCGCGGCTGCGACGGCGGCCGTGCTCGCTCCGGCGATGACGAGGCCGTGGGACTCCCATGCCTGCCTCGCGGTGTTCATGATCGTGGTCTTGCCTGCTCCGGCGATGCCCACCACGGCGTCGATTCCGTGCCCGGCAGTGAGCAGCCGTTCGAGGACAGCGCGCTGTTCGTCGGAGAACGCGAAGCTGCCGCCGTGCTGGACCTCGACGGTGGACAGGGTCATGTCGACCGTGTCACGGCTGATGACGGCGGCCTGCTCGTTGAGACGGTTCGTGGTCTCGGAGACGATCAGCGTTTCCGCGGCCACGACGTCCGCCGTGGTGTACCGGTCGGCGTGCGTGAAGTGCTGGGCGCCCTTCGGGTTCAGCTGGACCGCGTACCCGGCATGACGGAGAACGGAGTTGGTGAGCTGTTCGGCCTCCTCGGCGTTCGCGACACCGTACGGGAGGGCGTCCAGCACGGCGGCGATCGCGGCGGCGTGCGTGAACTCCTTGGAGTGGCTGGTCAGGCCGGTCTTCGGGTCGAAGACCTGGGCGCACAGCTCGTCCAGCCCCGGGTTCTGGTCCACTCGGTCCTGTTCCATCGCGCCGGCTGCGATGGCGTCGGGGTCGTCACCGGCAGCGCGGCCTTCGGCCTGCCAGTAGGCGCGCAGCACGTCGTCCTCGACTCCGGCGGCCTCGCCGTTCTTCGCAGCCTTGGACGCGGTGGAGGCGGCGGTGCGCTCGCGGGTCGTGGCGCTGTCGTAGTCGATGCCCAGCTTCGTCAGCAGGTCCCGAACCTGGCTGTCGCGCTTGCTGAACAGGCGGATCGTGGCCTCGGGAATGGCTGCGATCTCCCACGCCCCGGTCCGCTCCTCGCGGCGGAAACTGATGCCGAACGTGTCGGTCAGCTCCCTGCGGATACGGGCGTTCATGAGGGACTGGGTCGCGCGGGTGTGCCGGTGGAGGTCGCGGCCCCCGCCGGCCATGGTGGACCACTTGCCGTCGGTGCCCTTGACCATGTTGGCCAGGGTGAAGTGCAGGTGGAAGTGGGGATCGCCGTACGGGGCGCCGTCCACGGGGCGGGCGGCGCGGTGCACCATCATCCAGCCGGAGAACCCGCTCGTCTCCACGGTCTCCGCTTCGTCACCGTCGCCGTGGTGGCCGCGCATGGCGTAGGCGGTCCACCGTTCCAGGGCGCTCACAGATTCGCGGCCGGCGGAGGTGTAGATGCCCTCCACCTGGGCGGCGATCTCGTCGGGGGCGTAGGCGAGGAACGCGGACTTCGACTTCGCGAGGTCCAACGTGACGTCGGCACCATAGTTGCCGACTTTCACCCGTCCGTGGAGGAGAGCGGCCTTGATCTCCTCGGCATCCCACACTTCCTGGGGCACGATTCCTGCCGCCTTGGCCATGGCGACGGCTTCGCGTACGTCCATGGGAAGGTCCCGGAGGCGGCGTTCGCCCTCGCGCGCGGTCTGTGCATACCGGCGCTTCATGGATGTCGCGGCGAATAGGTCGGTCGGCTGTTGTCCGGCCTCGGTGGCGCGGGCCTCGACGGCGTGCAGGAGCGCACGGGCGTCCAGCTGGCCGCCCGCCTCGGCGGCCACGGCCTTCTCCAAAGCGTCTTCGCCGTAAAGGGCGACGGCGTCGATGCCGACGGCATCGGAGAGTTTGAGCAGGGTCGAGACCGGAACACGGTGTGATTCACCGAACCGCTTGAGTTGGTTTTCCATCCTGCGGAAGCCGTCCTGCTTCCGCTTGGAGTCCAACAGAGACACTGGGGGCACGCTGCGTTCGGCGGCGGTGCGGCGAATGGCACGAGCCAACGGAGCAGCCGGGAGCTTAGCGGCCGGTGCGATGGCGAGCTTGGGTTCTACGAGGGCCTGCCCGCTTCGGGGATCCTCCCCCCGCATGAGGCGGCGCGCAGCCTGGAAGTCCTCGCGGTGCAGGATGCTGCCGGCGGTGATGCCGAACTCCCGCAGCCCGCTACCGACCCACACCAACGGGCGTTCGGTGGCGTCCAGGTGATAGTCCACCTGCCCGTCGGCGGCTGACGCAGGGAGCACATTCTCCCCGTACAGCTCGCGTCCGTCGAGTCCTGCCGTTGTCGCGACCTCGACAGCATGGAACCCGTCGATCCGGGCGTCCTTTCCGTCCCTCAGTTGGCTACGAGCACGGAAGTACGCCTTCTTGGCCTCGGTCGAGCCGAGGAGCGAAGCCACGCTGGTCTCCGCCTCCGCCGCAGCGGCCTCAACGGCGGCGATCAAGGGGGCGGCATCAACAGTGCTGGCCCTCTTACAGCCGTGGCCTCCCGTGAGGCGGTACTCGACCTGGGGGTTGACCTCCTCGGCGTCTCCGTTGGACGGGCCAGGGGCCGGGCCGGTAGGCGGCCCGATCATCGTTACCCACCCCACCGGCTCACCCACCCCTCACGGTCAGATTTGGCCACACTCGGTCGTCTTGGCTGATTGTATCGTCACGAAGTGACGATACCTTGGTCCTCAAAAATCAAGATCATGATCAACGAGGGGAAGCCTCGGGCATTCGGTGTCCTGTGACGACGGAGGCTGCGGATTGAAGCTTTACGTTGCGGGGGATCTTGCGGGTTGAAGAGTTACCTTGCGGCGAGGGGTGGAGCTAGGCAGACGTGGTCCACGCGTTAGAGGTCCTGCCCGGCGGTTCTGCCGGACCGCCGACGGTCGGGTTCGAGGTCGCGTGCGTCGCCCCGGACGGGACGGAGTTACGGCGCCCGCTGCCGGAGGTGTGGGCCGTGCCGTTCGAGCATGCTCTCCCCGTACGCACCTTCGCCTCGTACCGCCGGCAGCGCAACCTGCCGGGCCTCTTCCACGGCCACCTCAAACCGGTCCTTCTCCGGGACCGCGAACCCTTGTACGTGAAGTGGGAAGGCACCATCTGGCACAGCACACGCACCGACGATCAGATGAAGGAAGAGGTCGCACGACGGCGCAAACGACCACAGACGGGGCCGCCCTCCTTCGAGGCCAGGAGGCGGTTGGGACACCCCAGAGCTGCCAAAACCGCCTGAGAGAATCCGGGAATGCCGACACCTAGCCTCTTTCAGCAGTACACAAGCCCCAGCCAGGTCACCAAGCAAGTGAAGCGCGCGCTCACCGAGTGCTGGGTTGAGGTCACCAACGCTGGGGGCGCAGCAGGCTTTCCCTTCCCCCCGATCGACGAGACACAAGCGGCTCCGGCCGTCGACAAGATCGTGAACGCGCTCTCCTTGAACACCAGCCGTCTGCTCACTGCCACGGCTGACGGTGAACTCATTGGCTGGCTCAATGTTCGCCGTGACCCCTTCGAGCTGATAGCGCACTGGGGAACGCTCCATCACGTTCAGACCAGACCGATACACCGGGGGCGAGGTTTCGGAGCCGCCCTGATGAATGAGGTTCGCAGGATCGCCCGCGACGAGATGGGGCTCGAACAGCTCCACCTTGCAGCACGAGGCGAGTCGGGGCTCGAAGCCTTCTACGGACACCTCGGTTGGAAGGAGGTCGGCCGATGGCCCGGTGCCCTCCGATTCGCAAGCGGGGATGACCGCGACGAGGTCCTCATGCATCTTGCTCCGCTCTAGACCGTGTCTGATAGGTCAGTGACGCACTGCAGAGTGCGTCGTTTGCGGCGATGTGGGGCGGGGTGATCTCAGCGATGAGAAGTGGGTGCGGTTGCAGCCATACTTGCCGAGGAACGCTGGCCGGGGGCGGGCGATGGCAGTGCCACAGGCGTGTGATCAACGGTGTCTTGTTCCGGTTGCGCACCGGGCTTCCATCGCGCGATCTGCCGCCACGATTCGGAAGTGGCAGACGGTGTACGACCGGCACCGCCGATGGTCGGCGGACGGCACGTGGGAGAGGATTCTCGGTGCCGTCCAGGCTCAGGCCGATACCGACGGGCGGATCCACTGGTCGCTGGTCAGCGTGGACTCCACTGTGTGTCGCGCCCATCAGCATGCCGCCCGGAGCCCGCAAGCGTGCTCCCCGCGTCCCTGGGAAGCTGACTCGTCCGGCCCGGCACCGGGACGATGAGGCGCTGGGCCGATCGCGAGGCGGCTTCACCTGCAAGATTCATCTGGTGAGCGAGGGTGGTCGGCGTCCCCTCGCGTTCGTCATCACCCCCGGGCAGTGGGGCGACGCCCCGCAACTGATCGAGGTATTGGACCGCATCCGCGTTGCCCGGGCGGGTGGTAGGCACCCTCGTACTCGTCCGGATCACCTGTGTGCCGACCGCGCCTACAGCTCCCGCCGGATCCGCCGCTACCTACGCCGGCGGCAGATCAAGCACGCCATCCCCGAGCCGACCAACCAGCTGGCCAACCGCCAACGCCGGGGCAGCGCGGGCGGCCGGCCCACCGGATTCGACAAGGAGATCTACCGGCGTCGCAATGAAGCGGAGCGAACCATGAACGCGATCAAGGGCTTCCGGGCCGTGGCCACCCGCTACGAGGAACGCGCCTATGTGTTCCACGGCAGTGTGCTGGTGACCGCGCTCCGGCTGTGGCTTCGCGGCTGACGCTCACCGGATGCCCCGGCCGGACCGGCGTCTCGCGGCTATGGATGTCAGTAGACGATCGACACGATCTGGCAGACCGCTTCGGCCAGTTGACGGTCGCCGTCGATACGGACGCGGGCCAGGGCGGTGTCCGGCTGGATGCCGCGGGCGCACAGGCGCCAGGCGGTCTCCGCATCCAAGCGCACGACCGCGGCGGGATGTTCGTCATCTGGCTCGGCGAGCGACCAGCCGTCCCCGGTGGCCGTCGCCGTCCAGACGCCCCCGGCCGGGCCGTCGGACAACACCTGGACCTGCGTGCCGACCGGCGCGGTGACCTCGCGCAGAGTGTGAGGCAGGGCCCGCATGAACGTGTCCAGGACCACGGCCAGGAACCGCGGATCGGCGTCGGTGTCCCGGCCGATGGCGTGGCGGATCTGCTGGCGGTGAGTCCAGAACTCGGTGAAGTCGCGTGCGCTGTCCAACCACATGGGCGCCGGGTCGACGCCGGCCCAGGACACTCCCAGCGACGGGGCGTCGGGGTCGGCGGCCTCGAAGAACCGGGATACCTGCCCGCCCACCAGGTCAAGGGTGTCGGTGAGTGCGGCCGGGCTCACCCGGCGGTGGGCATCGACCCACTCATGATTGATGCGGTGAATGAACGCCTCCAGCGTCTCGCCCTGCGCGAAACCGGGGCCGTCCTGGTGGCCGTCCCGGTCCCGGGCGAGGCGTCCGTAGAAGTCGCCCAGGATGTGTGCGGCGAGATCGCGGACGGTCCAGCCCGGCACCGCCTCCTTGCCCCAGTCGGCGGATGCCAGGCCGCGCAGCGTGGCCATCAGCGCGGCCTGCTCAGGAGCGAACAGAGAACGGGCATCAATCGGAGCACCGAGCCAGGAATGGCCGGGCACGTCATTGAGCTGGGAGTTCATGGCTCAAGCCTGCCAACTGAATGCCCTGGCAGCTACCGAATATCCCATTCGGGGCCGATCGTGCCGTGCTCCTGCCTGCCGCCGTCAGGGCAACCGCCGGACCAAGATTCATCAGACACCCCCTAACGCAAGGTAGGTCTGCACACCCTCGGCACACGTTGCGAAGAGTTACTCGTCGCCCCGCTGGTCACCCGCACCGGCGACGCAGCCTTTCGCTGCACCGGACATTCGGATCGGCCTCGTCGCTCCTGCGGATCAGGCTCCTGGAGCCTGATGTCTTGTTGGACTGTTACCTCTGGAGAGGTGCGCGGGCTGGGGCGCCGTGCGCACTGAGGCGGTAGACGATCCGATTCGGTGCGGTACCTGCCCGCCGCTGTCGTTGGTTCGCGTATGGACCCCACCCCGCATCCGGCGGCTCCCCGCCGGTTCGCAGAGTTGTCGGGCCCGTACTGGATGGCCTCGAACTCCCCGGCGTACGGGCCGGACGCGGAGGGCCGGTTCGGACCGGGACGTCAGACGCCGCCCCCGCACCCGGGCGATCGGCCGGAGGGCGGAGCGGGCTCCCGCTCAGTAAGGGCTCGTAGCCGCTGATCCGTCGCCTGCTGTCGGATCGTGCGGTCTTGGTTGGGCCCAGCTCGATCCGCAAGCGCCTGGTGACATGACGAAGGTCCCCGCTCCGGGTCGGAGTGGGGACCTTCGTCATGCTGGCCGTGTGGCTCGGCCGACGGCTACGTGTTCAGGGGCCACTCGCCGAACGGCACCGGCGCCTGACCATGGGCCTCGCGTACGGCTTCGTCCGTACCGCACGTGGTGCAGATGAATACCTCGCGGTCGGTGGTCAGCCGGGAACGTGCGGGTCGTTCACCGAGCGGGCCGCCGCAGCGCGGACAGCGGGCGTCGGGCACGGGTCACTCCTCGGGGTGCTCTCGGGCGGACTTCAGGATGAGGTGCCAGACCGTTCGGGAGTACGCGGTCTCGTTCTTCTCCTGAAGCTCTGCGATGAGGTCGGCGTTCTTGGCTCCCGGGTTGGCGGCGAGGACCTGCCGGGCGAGCGTGAGCCGGTCGTCCCCCTGGTAGGGGTAGGCGAGACCGCGGCGGCCCTTCTTCCGGCCGCCAGCATGTCCGCGGCCCTTACGTTCCGCAACGTACTTCCACAGCCTCCAGCGCTTCCACTTCGGGCGCCGACGAGTGGGGAGTTCATCCCAGTCGTCGGGCTCGGGCCACCCCTCCGGCGGGTTCTTGACGTAGTGAGAAACGGTGGCGGAGTCAGCGAACCCGCAGACCTTCGCCGCTTCGGCCGGACCGACCATCTCTTCGGGGTCACCGTCGAGCTTCGGCGGATTCGTAGTGTTCGCGGCAGCACGTTGCCGCTGAAGCTCGTGATGCCACGTCGCCCACTCGTCGCCGTCCCAGTGCATGACGCCTTCGATGGTCTCCGCGACGGCCGGGTGTCCGTTGTTCTCCCGGTCGGTCCACAGGTTCTGGAGCGTCGGCTCGCTGATGTCGTGGACCTTGCGCAGGTCCGCGCGTGAGTAGAGCGTGCGGCCGGTCTTGCGGGACACGGTCGCCTCCTGTTCTTGGTCGGGGTCGTGACCACTGGGCGGGGTCACTGGATGTCGTCCGGGTCCGGGGCCGGCGCCCACGTACGGCTGCCCGCCGGTTCGAGCCGAGTGAGGGTGGCTATGTCGGCCAGGGGGACGGCGGCGGCCCAATCAGCTCGGCCGGGGTGGTCGACGGGCAGATTGAGCACGAGGTGCCGGCCGGTCGGAGGAAAGTCCTCAACGATGACGAAGGTGTCGGTGTGATCAGCGCCGATGCTGTTACCCCCCTTGAGCTGGGCGATGTCGCCGGGCTGAGGACGGTCGGGGTGTCGGTCGCATAGCATGGTGTGGTCTTTCTGGTGAGAGAGACACCGACGGCCAGCGCCTTGTTGCCCTTGTGCGCTGGCCGTCATCTGTTGCCTGGGGTGCGTGGCGCCCGTGGGACGCACGGCCGGTCGGAGGTTGCCCTGCTCCGCTGACGGCGGAGTAATTAAACCACCTTTACGTTTGGGTGGGGCGGGCCCTAATCCGGACGACGGCGGTCGTCAGAAGAGGGCCCCCTGATCTGTGGGGCGTTTGCCCCGGCTGCTCGATGGCCGGGGGATACGGAGTTCGTAGCGGGGGCGACCCGCGTGCGGCGGGGCGTGAGCTTCGCGGCGGTGCCGCCGCCAGGCCACGACGGGGGCGCCCTGGTCGATCCAGCCCGCCGGGTACTGGGCGGTGAGCTGAGTCCAGCGGCTCCGGCTCCGCAAGACGGCCCATCGGTCCTCGACCGTGGTGATCGGCGGCAGCGTCCTCCAGCCGGGGAACGCATGGTCGTGCGCGTCCTCCACCGCTTCGTTGTCACCGTGCCCGAACCCGTCGCCGGAGTGCACGGGGCCTTCCCATTGGCACGCGAGACATCCGCCGCGGAACTCCTGCTCGTCCCCCCGGCGGCCGGTCGGCCGGCTGCGGGAGAGCAGGGTCGGGGTGTGGTGTGCGGGCGGGTCCAGTTCGTGGCCGAGGTCGCAGTACGCGCCGCCGGGATGTCCCGGCTGGATGTGCCACGCCTGCCCGGCGCTCTCGGGTCGGTGGCGCGTCCGCGCGTTGCACACTCGCCAGTAGTACGTCTGCCGTGCCCGTGCTCCGGTCGGCTCGGCGACGGTGGCGGTCACGACGTCCTGCTTCCGGCGGCGAGCACTTCGCGGAGCGGGTCAGCGAGCACGGTCTGTTCGTCGGGGGCGTCGAGGAACCGGGGCCCGTACGCGCGGCGCACGGCGCGGCGGGCGTCCTGGTGACGGTCGAGCTCCGGGTAGTACGGCGACCGGTCGAGCACGTCATAGCCGTGCTGGGTGAGCACGTCGGCGATGAGCAACCGGACCTGTACGGGGTCGAGGGCTGAGAGGTCGGTTTCCCCGGGGGCCGCGAGGAGTACGCGGATCAGCTCGGTCGCGCTGAGCCGGGGGTGGAGGGGAACGCTGAGCCGGTGGACGCCGTCCCGGCTGGGGGTGGCGGCTCCTCGGCGGCTCGGCGTCCTCGTGGTGCTGCGGTCTTCTGTCGTCTCGTCCATCGTGCTGGCCTTCGATGACTCGGGATGCTGGCGGGCGGTGGGGTCAGAACAGGGCGTGCTCGGCGCGGGCGGCGGCGGTGCGGAAAGCACGGGCGGCGTCGGCGGCGGTACGTCCGGGCTCGGCACTCCACCGGTCGATGACCTCGCGGTTCAGGGCCTTGGCGGCGGCGGGGTCGTCGGCTTCGACGGGGTGACCGGCGAGGGTTTCCGCGAGGAGGCCGAATGCCTGGTCGCGGGCGCGGTCGATACGGTCCCAGTCGTACGTCCGGCCGGCGGCTCCCCGCCCGTGGCCGGCGGCGACTTGGAGGGCGCCGCGCGGCCAGCACGGCAACGTGGCGGTGCGGCCGGGACCGTCGAACAGGCGCGGGCCCTGGTGGATGCCGACGTGTTCGATGTGGCGGGCGGCCCATTCCAGGATGGCGGCGGGGGTGTCCTCGATGACGATGCTTTCGGGGGTGTGGCGGGGCGGCACGGTGCTGTCCTTCGGGAAGGGCAGGGGCGGCGGCAGCGCGCCGCCGCCCCTCGGTCAGGCTGCTAGTGGTAGGCGGGGATCAGTCGGCGGACCTTGTCCTCTCCGATGCACCCGCCCTTGTGGCGGCGCGCGCTCGGCGGCTCTCCGTTGCGCCCGCGCAGGTGGCTCCAGAACTTCGGGCCTTCCCAGTCACACAATTCACAGCTGAGGTACCAGTGGTTATCGCTGCCGGGGAACCCGGTGAGTGCTGCCCGCCAGTGGTGGGCCGCGAGTCCCGCGAACGCGATCTGCGCGCCTTCGGTGTTGCGATCGTTGACCGGCATCCGCGGGTGCAGGAGGGGCACCGGTCCGCACAACGGCGTGGGAGCCTCTGCAAGCACCTGGTCCAGGGGGACGGTGCCGATCCGACCGGCGGCGTACTCCTCGGCGAGATGGGCGGCGGCCATGTCGGTGCCGGGGGTTCCCTTGGGCGGGCGGCGGAGGTTGTGTTCGCCCGCGGTGGTGAGGACGAGCCAGTCACGGTGCCACCGGTAGGCGCGGCCGATGACCTGGTCTTCGCCGATGATCACGGGGTATCGGCACTGGATGTCGGGGGTGCCGACGCGGTACGTCGGGACGGTGGTGCTGCCCTCGGTCGCGGGGACGATGAGCCTGCCCGCTTCGGTGTCGGGGACGGTGATGGTCGCGGGTCGTTCGAGGAGTTGCGTGGTCATGGTGGTGCCCTGTTCTGGTGCGAGAGGGGCCCGCCCCGGCGCGCTCGGCCGCCGGGGCGGGCGGGGGCGTGGTTACGCGGCCTCGGCCGGGGCCTGCGGGGAAGCCGTCCATTCACGGCGCGGGGTGATGCCCAGCTCGTTTAGGACCGGGGCGTGGCTGCCGTTGTCCGGGACCCATTCCCAGTCGGCGCCCTCGGTGCCGGGCCGGTCGGTCCAGGTAAGGATGTAGGAGCGGCCGGAGGTGCGGGGGTCGCCGCACACTGCCTGTGCCTCGCGGCGGGTCATCGCCCACAAGGCGCGCTTGCGACGGCGGGGGGAGTTCTTCGAGGCGATCAGCACCAGCGCCATGCCGTCCTGCCAGTTCGCACCTGCGGCGGGCGCCGCCGCGACGATCGGCTTCCCGACCGGCACCGGCTCCTCGACCGCCGGGGACTGCTCCGCCGGTTCCTGCGGGTCGGCGGCCGGTACCTGGGGCGGCTGCTGCATCTCGTCGGCGCTCTTGCGCCCGGATACGCCGTCGTAGGGGGCGGTCCAAGTCCAGTCGTCGTGCCGGTTGCCAGTGGCGCGGACGATGCGCTTGCCGGTGCCGTTGTGGATGTGCGGGATGGTCACAGACTTCGGGTTGACCCGCAGGACCTCGAACCAGGTCCCTCGATAGAGAACGAAGTCCCCGCGAGTGAAGTCGGCCCGCGACCACACCTTGAAGCCTTCGGCCTCGGCGTCCTTGATGACCTTCTCCCAGTGGGCGATCTCCTCCGTCAGCTCCTGGTGCTCGATCCCCAGCTCCGGGTCTGCCGGGTTCCGGGAAAACCCCTTGGCAGCCTGGCCGCGCTGCCACTTCTCCACCGCGCTGAGGTCGGCCCGCAGCTTGTCGAGACGGCGAAGCGTGCGGCCGGGGTCCTTCTTGAACTGCTGGTAGTTCGCGGCGGCTTGCGCGCGGCCGGTCCAGTGGGCGGCGCGGTCGCTCTCGCCGATGCTCTTGCGCATCGCGTTGTCCATCTGCGCGTGATCGCGGCGGGCGCGGCCCTCGGAGTGGTGACCGATGAGGATCGGCTGACCGAAGGCGAACCGCTCGGATATGTCGTGGCTCTTCTTCCACGCGGCCTCGGAGGACTGGGCGGCGCTGGCGGCGTACCCGCCGAACCGATCTGCGCGGCCTTCGGCCTTCTCCTCCCGCTCCTCCTCGGCCTCACTGAAGCTCCGGCGGTCGGCGTTGTCGATGGTCAACGTGACCTCGAAGCCCGCGTCTCGGAGTCGCTGCGCGAGGAGTTCGAGCGAGGGGGTGTAGGTGGCGTGGTCGCGGCTGTGCGGGAGGTACCAGCAGTCAAGGTTCCTGCTCCAGCGGAAGGGCTGGCGCCGGGTGCGACCGTACTCACGGAGTCGCAGGATCTCGGCCGATCCGTCGCCCCGGCTGGTCCCCTCGATCAGGGTTCCTTCTCGGCGGGTGTGGGTGATCTCGATAGTCACTGAACTGGTCTTTTCTGGTGAGAGTTTGTGGTCCGGCCGTAGGGCGGACCGTGCATTGGCAGCGGCGCTGCACCACCGGCGCGGGCCGTGAGGGACGATCGGCTCGCGGGTCGTCGCGCCTGCGCGGCGACAGGGGCAGTCGCGCCCCCGCGGGGCGCGTCCGCTGCGGTCCCGGTGCCCGTCGCCGGTCGGCGGAGCCGCCTGGTGGCGGAGTCGGCCGGCGGCGGTGAACGCACCGGACCTGTCCTGCCGCCCCGAAGGGGTGTCCGCTGGGGGTGCTGGGGGCCTGCCGGTCCGGAGGTGTTGCCCTCCCCCGGACCGGCGGGGCCTTGGTCAGCTGCTGCGGTGGAGCGTGTGCCGGGCGGCCGGGTCGGCGTCGACCAGTCCGGTCCGCTCGCGCCATGCCTGGCGGACGGCGGCGCGGAGCGCGTCCCCGTCGTCGTAGGCGAACCGGCCCCGCCGCAGGCTGCGGACGATGTCGCGGAAGGTGTCGCCGTGCATCGTGGTCAGCGTGTCGTCAAGCGGTGTCAGCTCGTGCGGGAACATCGCCTGGACGCTGTCGCCCGGCTGCGGGGCACCGAGGGTGAAGAACCAGACCACGGACATGGTGGCCTCGTCCGCGAACTCCGGCCCGCCGAACGGGCCGACGACGACGGCGGGGCGGGTGTCGAGCTGGTGGCCCCGGAACCAGGGCCCGCCGATCACTAGCGTCGCGGTGGGGAAGTTCTGGACGGTGGGCTTCTTGTCGGTGGTGAGCATGTCGTGTCCTGTCTGGTGAGAGGTCCCGCCGGGGCCGGTCGGCCCCGGCGGGGGTGCCGGTCGGGGGGTTGCCCTCCCCCTTCCTGCACCATTAATTAAACCAAGTTATTAGGTCTGGGTCAACTGCCCACGGCGAGTTCGCGGCAGCACTCCACGGCCGTCATGACGGCGCGAGCGATGGCGCGGCCGGTCTCGATGACCCGGACGGCGGACTCATGCACCGGGGGCTTCTTGTCCTGGGTGATGACGCCCGCGAGCGGCGGCATGACGGCGGGGCCCGGAGCGATGTTCAGGATGAGCGCGGCAACGTGAGCGGCTGAGGCGACTTCGGCGGCGCGCTGACCAGGAAGGGAGGCGTCCGCCTCGGCGATGCGCCGCCAAGCGTGGCCGTACAGAAGGATGCGGACGGCGTCGTCCGGGACCTCCTGGGTGAAGTCGAATCCCCCGGCCTGCTCGGGGTCCTCGTGGTACTGGTCGCGGTACTGGTTCACCAGAACATCGCGGATGACCTCGGCGGAGACCGGGGCGGCGGCGGGCAGCTCGTAGGCGTCGCCGTCGGTCTGGCTGATGTCGAAAACCGGCCCGGCCTTGAAGCCGGACACCTTGCGCACCTCGCCCCCGACGGTCTCACCGGCGGCCTCGCGCTGCCCGCCGTCGGCGGCTGCGGCCGTGACCTCCTGACCCTCCTCGGGTCGCCGCTTGATCGGCGTCCAGATGCGGAGGGAGGTGGAGCCCTTGATCGGGAAGCGGCCGACCTTTCGCCAGTCTCCGGAGCTGAGTACGTGGGTGGCGTGCGGGCACTGGGCGGCGACGGCAATGCAGTTGGCGGGGCTTCGGTCGTCGCGGTCCGGGTGGGTCAGGCTCGCGGCCGCGCGCATGACGGCGGCCCAGAAATCTTCGCTGGCGACCATCGCGCCGTACGCGCGATCCATGACGACTTCGAGTTCACCGCGCATCTTGGCGGAGTAGGCCCGGCGCTCTTCGTCGGTCATCTTCAGCTTACGGGGCATGTCGCGGTCCTCCTGGCGAGAGATCGGCGTCCGGGGCCGGCTGACCCTCGGGTGTGTCGGTCGGGGGGTTGCCCTCCCCCTTCGACATCATTAATTAAACCATGTTCTAGGGGTTGGGTCAACCCTGATACATGCGCTGACCTGCTCCTTCCTCGCACCACCGGCCCGCACCCGCCCGGCCGGGCCCGGCCACAACGGGCCTGGGCGGGGTTCCCTCCTCGGTCGGACAGCTCCGCCGTACCAGGGTTCCGGGCGCGGTGTCCTGGCTCGCGAAGCGACCGCGTAGCGGCTTGG
>NZ_JBEOXS010000099.1:0-17481 GCF_040296705.1 Streptomyces sp. NPDC002055 | reverse complement strand
CGGACCGTCTCCCGGCACGACCGGAGCCCCGGCCGCGGCCTCCGGACCGTCACCGGGATCGCTGGAGCAGCAGACTTCCCACGGCGTGAAGGTGAAGACGGCGCCGCCGATCAGCGTGACGGTGCCCGCCACCAGGGCCAGCGCCCGCAGGCCTCCGTGGTCGCCCGCACCGGTCTCGGCGAGCCCGCCCCCGGCCGCGGCCGAGCCGCCCGCCGCGCCGGAACCGCCGCCCGTGGCACCGCCGGTGCCACCGCTCCCGCCGCCGGCGACCCCGCCCTGCTGGGCCGTGGTGTCCAGTTCGAGGGAGGCCCCCGGGTCCTTCTCCGGGGTGCAGGTGGTGGTCGTGCCCAGGGCCTTGACGGTCAGCACGCCCGGGGTGAGCGTGGCCTTGCCGCTCGCACCGGGTGTGTAGGTGCCCTTCAGGTCGGGGATCTCGATCGGCTCACCGGACTTGATGGGGTCCTTGTTGGTGGCGCCCTCCACGGTGACCGAGCCCTTGTCCGCGCCGCCGACCGTGACGGCCATGGACGGCTTGACGGAGTCGGCGGGGATGTCGGCCGGGCTGTCCATCACGGACTTGCCGAACTCGACGGTGAGACCGTACGCGCCGCCGTTCTTCCGGGCGTTGATCCGGACCGGGGAGGTCGCCTTCTTGTCACCGATCGGCGTCTTGCACGCGTAGTCGACCGAGACCTCCTTGCCCGGGTGATCCGTGCCGTCGGGGTCGCCCCCGCCGCCGGTCGTCCCGCCGCCCGTCGAACCGCCGGCCGTGCTACCGCCCCCGGTCGCGCCGCCGGCCGTCGAACCGCCGGAGGCCGAACTTCCGCCGGACGCACCGCCGCTGGAAGTCCCACCGGCTGTCGTCCCGCCGCTCGACGTCCCGCCCGCCGTGGTGCCGCCGGAGGTTCCGCCGCTCGAGGTGCCGCCCGACGTGCCGCCGCCGTCCGTGACCTTGATCGTCGCCCCGGGCTTGACCGTTTCCTTGGGCGAGCACTTGGTGTCCGTGGAGATCGGCTTGTTGACGTTGATGTTGTAGAAGCCGGGCGACACGGTCACCTCACCCGCCGCGGTCAGCTTCAGCTTTCCCTTCATCTCGGACAGCACCATCGGGCTGTTCTTGGGGATCGGCGGGTTCCGGCGCGGTCCTTCGACGGCCAGTTCACCGGTCTGCGCGCCGGCCACCGTCATCTTCCCGGTCGGCTGGACGGTGTCCTTCGACAGGTCGAGGATGCCGGGATTCCTGGAAGCGGCCTCGACCGTCTTCCACACCACTTCGACCTCGTCGCCCACCTTGGCCGTCGCCGGTGCCCGGACCTCCACCTTCGTGGTGCCCTGCACCGGATCCATTCCGGAGATCGGGGGCGGAACGCACTCCGTCGCGTAACTCACGTCGGCTGCCTGCGCCGGGCTCGCGGCGATCACGATCCCCGCGCCGCCGAGCATCAGCGCGACACCGGCCGCGCTCATCCTCCGTTGCGTGGTCACGTGTTTCCTTTCGTCGAGGGGTCATCGGACGGTGCGGAGACAGGGGTCGGTGAGCCGGGCAGCGTGTCCGGGCTGAACCAGGGCAGGTCACCGGCGCCGCCGTCCCCCGCCCGGTCCCGGCCGGCCTCCTCACCGGCACGTGGCTCCCCGGTCCGGGGCTTGCCGGCGGGTGGCTCCCCGGTGCGTGGCCTCCCGGAGCCGGGCGGCTTCCCGGTGTACGGCCTTCCGCCGCGCCGGGGTGGGGCCGGGTCCCGGAGCCGCCGGGTGCGGTGGCGTCCGGTGCGGGCCGGGGCGCGGGGGCGCACCCGGTCGACGACCGCCATCCCGATCCGGAAGACCGCGGCGGGCACGACGACGCAGAGCAGCAGCCAGAAGAGGGTGACGCCCCACGGGCGGCCCACGCCCCACGGCTGTTCGGTGAGGACGGTGTCGCCGTACTTCAGGGACACCAGGTAGTCGCCGTGCGCACCCGCGGACAGTTCCACCGGCAGCTCGATCCGGGCCCGGCGCCCGGCCGGTACGCTCCCCCGCCACTGCTGTTCCTCCCACGCGGGAGCGAACACCCCGTGCGACGTCCCCACCCGGAAGACCGGGTTCCGTACGGCCGCGGAGCCGACATTGCCGACGGTCAGCACGAGCCGGCGCTGCGGGGGCGCGCCGAACCAGGTCAGCAGCCCGCTCGACCCGTCCAGCCGCGCGTCGAGCACGGTGAGCCGGCCGGTGCCGCCCTCCCGGGGCAGCGGCTGCACCGGGTGCCCGGCGACGGCGAACGCGGCGTCCGCCGACGCCGCTTCGCCGTCCACGGTCGCCGCGTGGACCACGCACGGGCAGGGCTTGGGCGGTTCGCTCACCGGCAGTTCCCTGCGGAAGGTGCCGTCGGAGCGGGTGGTGACGGCGCGGCCGTCGGCGTTGGCGCAGGCGTTGGTCCCGCCGATCATGTTCTGCCCGCAGATGAGCAGAGTGAGCAGTGCCTTGGGCCGCCATCCCGTACCGCGGACGGTGATGCTGCCCCCGGCTCCGGCCTTCCTCTTCGACACGGTGACGGCGGGGGCCGGCTTCTTCGACACGCTGACGGCGGGGGCCGGCTTCTTCGGGGAACGGGCAGCCGGGGCGCCGGCGGGCCGCAGCGCGCGCCCGACGGCGGCTGTCGACGCGGCGGCGGAAGCGGTGACGGAGTCGGCAGCGGTACCGGTGGCGGCGCTGCTCGCCTGCACCGGGAGCAGCGCACAGAGGAGCACGGCGGCGAGGACGGCCACCGGCCGGGAACCGTCGCCGATCACCGTTCCGACCCCGTCCGCTCCCGCGTCGGGCCGTCCGTGTCCCGGTCCCACGGCCCGCCCCCTCGGCCACTCGCTTCGGGGCCGCTCCTACCTGGGCGACTCTCCTCCGGGTGATCCCCCTCGGGACGGCTCCCCTCAGGGCGGCTCCCCTCTCCGCTCTCGGCGGAGCAGGCCTCCTCGCGGCAGCTCCGGACGACACCGCGCCGCCGTCCGGAGGCCCGGACCCACCACGCTCCCGCGGCGGCCACCGGGCCGAGCAGCAGGGCGGCCGCGTACCGGGGGACTCCGGAGTACGGGGCGGTGGCCGTGGCGTGCGCGCCGCCCGCGGCGGTGGCGACGAGCCGGACGTCGACCGCGTCGAGCCGGGGTGCCCCGGCCCACCGCTCGGTGAGCCGGACCCGCCGCCCCGGTTCCAGCGTCAGCCGGAGCGGGCGCGCGTCCCGGCGCAGCACCTCACCGAACAGCCCCTCGGCCCGCACGGCGAGGCGCGGCCGGAGGACGGTGTTCCCGCGGTTGACGAGCGCGTAGCGGATCTCGGCGCCGGACCCGGTCCGGACGACCGCCACGTCCTCGACGGCCAGGGCGGGCAGTGTCGGCCCGGTGACCCGCAGATGGATCCGGACGTCCGCCGCGCGGCTGCCGCCGGTGACGGTGATCGCCCCGGACCGCTCGCCGGGGACGGCGTCCGGGGCGACGCCGACGGTGAACGGGATGTCGGCGCGGGTCCGGGCCGGGATCCGCACCGCCGCCGCGGCGAAGGAGACCCGGACGCCGGGGCCGGTCTCCGGGCCGGTGCGCCCGCGTAACCGGACGGTGCGGGCCCGGTCGGCGCGGTTGGTGACCGAGAGCCGGTCCTGGAGCACCGCCCCGGGCCGGCCCTCCAGGTAGACGTAACGCCGCCGGTCCGTCCGGGGCCCGCCCGCGCCGCCGGACGCGGGGGCGACCGACCAGTCCGGTCCGCCCGCCGGCCGTTCCGGGGCGCCGGGCCCGGCGGCAGCCGCGGGGCGCGGGCCCAGCGGCCCGCACAGCACGGTCAGAGCGGCCGCGGACAGGGTGGCGGCGCACAGGACGGCGCTGCGCGGGCGGGGCGGCATCGGCGGCTCCAGAGGTTCGCTCGCGGGTGGACAGGCGGGGCCCCGGGCCGCCGCGCGGTCCGAGGCGCATCCGGCCGCGACAGCCGCCCCGGGCGGGCAGCTGGGGCAGTCGGGTGGATCCGGCGGGCGGCTGGCTCCGTCGCGCGGATTCGGCGGGCGGCTGGGGCTGTCGTGCGGATTCGGCGGGCGGCTGGGGCTGTTTACGGACCGGACAGGCGGCTGGGGCAGTCGGGCGGACCGGGCGGAATCCGGGAGCGGACGGGCCCGGTGCCGGGACGCCCCCGTGGTGGCCGGGGGCCTCCCATGGCGCAGGCGGGAGTCATGACCGAGCCGTGGCGACCGACGACACCGCGGCGAGGCATGGTGCGGCCCCCGCGATCCCGGCCCGCCCCGGCCCGGTCCGGACGAGCGCCCCTAACGGGCCGGCCGCTGGTTCCGCCGGGTCAGCCAGAGCGCGCCGGCCACCCCGCTGAGCAGCACCGTCCCGCCCAGCGTGCCCAGCGCGACCGCCGAGTCGGCCGGTCCGGTCTGCGGCAGCGCGTCACCGCCCGACGGGCCCGCGGGCGCGCCCCCGGAGCCCGCCGTACCGGAGCCGGAACCCCCGCCCGAACCCGAGCCGGTGCCTGAGCCGCCGCCCGAGCCGGAGCCGGTGCCGGAGCCCCCGCCCGTGCCCGTGCCCTGCACATCGAGCGTCAGCGACGGCCCGGGGTTGTTCTTGGGCGTGCAGGTGGTGGTGGTGCCCAGCGCCTTGATGGTGAGGGTGGAGGCGGTGAAGGTGACCTTGCCGCTCGCCTTCGGCCGGTACGTGCCCGACAGGTCGGTGATCTTGATGGGGGTGTTGGCGGGGATCGCCTCGGGGTTCGGCGGCCCCGAGACGGGCAGCGTGCCGCTCTCCGCGCCGCCCAGCTTGATCAGCGCACTCGGGTTCATCGCGCCCTTGCCCAGCTCCACAGGGCTGGAGGAGACGCCCTTCCGGAAGGACATGGTGAGCTTGTACGAGCTGCCGCTCTTGACGCTCTTGATGTCGATCGGCGACACCGCGCTCTTGTCCCCGATCGGCGTCTTGCACTGGTAGTTGACGTCCACGACATCGGCATGGGCGGCCGGAGCCGCCCAGAGCGCGGCGGACCCGGCCACTGCCGCGGCCACCGCGAGAGCGCCCCCGCGGCCGGCCGGACGGCGTTTCGTGTGGGACACCTCGGGCTCCCCTCTCGGCGCGTGCCGCCCGGCGACGTTTGCTGACGGCACATCAGATCGGGCGCCGACAGTACGCCGGGCCCGTCAAGGAGGGAAGACAAAGAACACGCCGGATCGGCGTGTTCGGAGAAAGAGCGGTGACGCCGGCGGCGCTAGGCCGGTGCGGCCAGCTCCGCCCAGACGGTCTTGCCGGTGCCGCCGTCGGGGTTGCGCACGACACCCCAGTCCAGGCACAGCCGCTGGACGATGAACATGCCGTGGCCTCCGGGCCGGCCGGCCCGGTGCGGGGTGCGCGGCGCCGGGGAGCCCGTCCCCAGGTCGACGACCTCGAGGCGGAGCACCTTCCCGACACAGCCGACCCGCAGCTCCTCGGGGCCCTCGGCGTGCAGGCAGGCATTCGTGACCAGCTCGGAGACGACGAGCAGGACGTCCTCGGCCGCGGCGCGCTGGTCGCCGGTGGACGCGGGCAGCCAGCCCCAGTCGTAGAGCGCCTGCCGCGTGAAGTCCCGGGCACTCGGGACGATGCCGCTGGCTCCATTGAGTCGCAGCCTGCGCACCTGTCCGGCCGCGGGAACGGCTGGGGAAGCACCGTCCGACTCCGGGCCACGATCGCCCGGCGAGTACGGCCGAGTGGTGCTCATCAGTGCTTCACCTCACCGATTCGCCGATAGGCAGGTAACGAGTACCTGACGGATTCATCAGATTCAGCTGTCTCCTGCCCGACCGATCGGTGAGAACACCCACTTCTTCGGTACGAAACGTGTGACGCATATAACGGCGCTCATCACGCCCCCGAGCGGAGAGGGGAACGATCAGTCGGTCGGCGAGTCGGCGAGCGCCTCGTCCAGGGTGTCGTGCACGGTGAAGACCGCTTCCGCACCCGTGATCTCGAACACTCTCGCCACCACGGGGAGCATGCCGGTCAGGTGCACGCCACCCCCTGCCGCCTCGGCCTTCAGTCTGGCACCGAGCAGCACATTGAGGCCGGTGGAATCGCAGAACTCCAGCTGTGAGCAGTCGACGACCAGGCGCGAACGCCCCTGGTCCACGCACTCCTCCAGCGGCTCACGCAGCAGCTCGGCAGTGTGGTGGTCGAGCTCACCCGCAGGCGTCACGACAGCGCTGGACCCGTGGTGCCGAACCTCGACCTGGAGTCGGCCCCGACTGGTACTGCCGACCATCCCGCGGTCCATGCGCACCCCTTCTGGTTGCTTGCGACGGCGCACTGAGAACCCTACGCCTTCGATACGCCGTCTGGTAGCCGAACATCCCCTCGAAACGGTCATACCGCCACATTCCGGCCTTGCTTTGTTCGGGTCCGACCGGGTAGGGCTAGTAGGGACACGTTCAACCACGGCCGGCTCGGAGGCGCCGCACACCGCAGTAGGAGATATCGGCATCGGCAGCCATACGCCGAGAATGATGGAGGAGACCATGTCACCCCGGCTCGACGCACCGCGCACCGTTGACAGCGCCCATGAAAGCGCACGGACCGCGACGTCGACAACCGCCCCCTCCCCCCGGCGGGTGGACCCCCTGACCGAGCAGATCGACACCGAGCAGGTCGAATACGAGCTCCAGGGCCACAGCGAGGACGTCCTCGCCGAGCTTCCCGAGATCCCGCCTTTCGACGAGGTGGGCGCCGTGGACGCACGGGCCCTGTCCAAGACGCTCTTCGCCCGACTCGAATCGCTCGAGGAGGGGACGCACGAGTACGCGTACGTCCGCAACACCCTGGTCGAGCTCAACCTCGCCCTGGTGAAGTTCGCGGCCTCCCGGTTCCGCTCCCGCAGCGAGCCGATGGAGGACATCGTCCAGGTCGGCACCATCGGGCTGATCAAGGCGATCGACCGCTTCGAACTCAGCCGCGGCGTCGAGTTCCCCACCTTCGCGATGCCGACGATCATCGGCGAGATCAAGCGGTTCTTCCGGGACACCAGCTGGTCCGTGCGCGTACCGCGGCGGCTCCAGGAGCTGCGCCTGGACCTGGCCAAGGCCGGGGACGAACTGGCGCAGAAGCTGGACCGGGCGCCCACGGCGGGCGAGCTCGCCGAGCGCCTCGGGATCACCAAGGACGAGGTCGCCGAGGGCATGGCCGCGAGCAACGCGTACACCGCGAGCTCGCTGGACGCCCAGCCCGAGGAGGACGACACCGAGGGCGCGCTGGCGGACCGGCTCGGCTACCAGGACCACGGCCTCGAAGGCATCGAGTACGTCGAGTCGTTGAAGCCGCTGATCGCCGAACTGCCGCAGCGGGACCGCAGGATCCTGTCGATGCGCTTCGTCAGCAACATGACGCAGTCCGAGATCGGCGAGGAGCTGGGCATCTCGCAGATGCACGTGTCCCGGCTGCTGTCGCGGACGTTGGGCCGGCTGCGCAAGGGCCTGATGATCGAGGAGTGACCCGCGGCGGGACGCGCCCGGAGCCGGATCCCTCGGGATTCCGGCGCTGCCGACGTCCTGCGACGCGCGGGTGAGCACAGGGCGCCGTCGGGTGCCGTGGACGGCCGTATGCCGTCCGTGGCCCGGCGGCGCTTTTCGCTGTCCCGCTCCCCGTCCCTGTCCCGCTCCCCGTCCGGGGGCGGGAAGCCGACCGGCCGCAGGAAGCCACCCGGCATCGGGAAGCTGCGCGAGCGCGGGAAGCCGTCCGGTGGCGGGACGCTTCCCGGGCGTGGGAGGCCGTCCGGTGGCGGGAGGCTGCAGAAGCACCGTGAGGCTGCCGTCCTGTTGTTCGGCCGTCGTGTCGTTCGGTGGTACCGGGCGGCGCACCCCGGCGCGCGCCGCCGCTGTCTTCCTTGACGCTCGCCTGCCCGGGTGCCGCGCCGTCATGCCTGCCGGAGCGCACGGAAACGGCGCACGGCTCAGCCCTCTTGGCCCGGAGGGCTCAGCCCTCTTGGCCCGGAGGGCTCAGCCCTCTCGGCCCGGAGGATGGCGGGGAGCGACGCCGTACACGAGCGCGACGGCCAGCACCACGACGGCGGCCACCAGCAGCACTCCCGGGGCGTGCCGGCCCTCGTGCAGCAGCCAGGCGCCCACGAGGCCCCCAACGAACATCGCGGCCACCGACGCCGTGCGGCGGAGCGCGGGATGGACGGCTTCGCCCGCTCCGGGTGTCCGTCCCACCGGCGGGCCGTTGAGCAGCGCGGTCAGGGCCCGAGTCTCCACCGTGGTCGGCAGGTCCGGGACCCCCGCCCGGAGCGTGGTGACGTTGCGCAGCCCCATGGCGAGGGCCATCAGCGTGATCAGCGCGTAGCGGTGGGTCGTGAGCGGTTCGCCGGAGCGGTCGCTTCCCCAGGCCACGAGGGCGGCGCCGCCGAGGAGGACGGCCTCGGTCAGGAGGGCGCCGAGGAACCAGCGCCGGCGTACCGCGTCCGCCTTCGCCTCCAGCCGGGCGCCGAGAACGGCGCCGACCGCGAACGCGCCGAGGGAGAGCCCCGACGCCGCGGCCGAGAGGGCGCCCTCGCCGGCCAGGGCGAAGCCGAGGAACAACAGGTTCCCGGTCTGCATCGCCGTGAAGACCTGGCCCAGTGCGAGGAAGCTGACGGCTTCGATCATCCCGGTGGTCACGGTGAGCGCCACCATGGCCGCCACCAGGAGCGTTCCGCGTGTCGCCTGCAAGGACGCGGCTCCTTCCCGGTCCCGGGCGAGGTTCCGGGCGAGGGTCCCGGGTGAGCGGGACGCCCGGCCGCCGCGTGCCCGCCTCCGCCCGGACACCGTATGCCGGTACCGGCGGAGGCCGGGGCGACACGCCTGGCCCGCCGCCGGGGAGGCCACGTCCGGGCGTCGGGGGGCGCGGTGGCGGGAGGACGCGGTGCCCGGGGTCGGTCAGACGAGTTCGCCGCGGTGCCAGACGGCCGAGACGAGCGGGACGCCGGGCCGGTACGCGAGGTGGACGTGCGAGGGCGCGTCGAGCAGGACCAGGTCGGCGCGGGCGCCGGGGCTGATCCGGCCGACGTCGGTGCGGCGCAGCGCCGCCGCGCCGCCCGCGGTCGCCGACCACACCGCCTCGTCGGGCGTCATGCCCATGTCCCGTACGGCGAGGGCGATGCAGAAGGCCATGGAGCTGGTGAACGAGGAGCCGGGGTTGCAGTCCGGGGAGAGCGCGACCGTGGCGCCCGCGTCGAGCAGCCGGCGCGCGTCGGGGTACGTCGCGCGGGTGGAGAACTCGGCGCCGGGCAGCAGCGTCGCCACCGTCCCGCTCTGGGCGAGGGCGTCGACGTCGGCGTCGGTGAGGTGGGTGCAGTGGTCGGCCGAGGCGGCGCCGAGTTCGACGGCGAGCTGGACTCCCGGGCCGTAGGACAGCTGGTTGGCGTGGACCCGGGGGATCAGGCCGCGGGCGGCACCGGCGGTGAGGATCGCGCGGGCCTGGTCGCCGTCGAAGGCGCCCTGCTCGCAGAAGACGTCGATCCACCGCGCGTGCGGAGCGCAGGCGTCGAGCATCGGGCCGGTGACGAGGCCGACGTACGCGGCGGGGTCGTCGGCGAACTCGGGGGCCACGATGTGCGCGCCGAGGAAGGTCACCTCGTCGGTGTGGGCGGCGGCGATGCTCAGCGACCGGACCTCGTCCTCGGTGGTGAGGCCGTATCCGGACTTGATCTCGAGGGTGGTGGTGCCCTGGCCGAGGGCCTCCCGCACGTAGCGGGCGGCGTTGGCGTCGAGGACGTCGTTCGAGGCGGCGCGGGTGGCGGCGACGGTGGTGCGGATGCCGCCCGCGGTGTAGCCGCGGCCCGACATACGGGCGTTGAACTCCTCGGTGCGGTCGCCCGCGAAGACCACGTGGGAGTGGGAGTCGACGAACCCGGGGAGGGCCGCACGGCCGCCGGCGTCGACCCGGTTGTCAGTGGCGGGTGCTGAACTGGACGCACCGACCCAGGCGATGCGGTCGTCGTCGATGACGACCGCCGCGTCCTGGATCAGCCCGAGGGGGCCCGAGCCGAGGGAGGGGTCGTTGGTGACGAGGCCGGCGATGTGGGTGATGGCGGTGGTGGCCATATGCGCGCTGTGCTCCTTCAGCCGCGGGTGGTTCGGGGGCGGGGCGATCGGACGGGGGCCGGGCAGGCGCGGGGCTGCCGGGGGCGGGGCGGTCGGGGGCTCGATGGTCGGGGGCTGGGTGGTCGGGGGCTGGGTGGTCAGGGGCTGGGTGGTCAGGGGCTGGGTGGTCAGGGGCTGGGTGGTCTGGCGCTCTGTGGCCGGGGACGGGGCGGTCGGCGGCGGTGTGGTCGGGCGCTCTGTGGCCGGGTCCGGCGTGGCCCTGTCCGGCGTGGCGCTGCCCGGCGTCGTCCGGTCCAGGGCCGTCCGGTCCAGGGTCTTCGGGTCCGGCGTCGTCCGGGCCGGCGGGCGGGCCGGGGCCGGCGGTTCCGGCCGGTTCCGGACCGCCGGGGAAGCCGGCTTCCGGTCCGTCAGGTGCGCAGGGCCGCGACCGCGTCGGACAGGGCCGTCGGGACGTCCGGGACGAGCTGATGGGTTCCGTCGCGGACGATGTGACGGCCCGCCACCACGGTGTGCCGGACATCGGCGTTCGTCGCGGCGAATACCGCCGTCTCGGCACCGAGCCGGGGCACCGGTCCGGCGGTGCGGACGGAGTCCAGGGCGATCGTCGTGAGGTCGGCGAGCCCGCCCTCCTCGATGCGTCCGGCCTCCGTCCAGCCGAGCGAGGCGTGGCCCTGTTCGGTGGCGGCCCGCAGCAGTTGGGACGCCGTCCAGTGGCCCCGGGCGCGGGTGCGCAGCCGCTCGTCCAGCTCCATCGCCCGGGCCTCCTCCAGCAGGTCGATGACGGCGTGGCTGTCGCTGCCGAGGCTGAGCCGGCTGCCGGCGTCCTGGAGCCGTTTGGCCGGTCCGATGCCGTCGGCGAGGTCGCGCTCGGTGGTGGGGCACATGCACACGCCGGTGGACGAGCCGCCGAGCAGGGCGATGTCCTCCGCCGAGAGATGGGTGGCGTGGACGGCGGTGGTGCGGGGGCCGAGGACCCCGTGGTCGGCGAGGAGCCGGGTGGGGGTGACACCGTGGACGGAGCGGCAGCTGTCGTTCTCCGCGGTCTGTTCGGAGAGGTGGACATGGAGGGGCGCCGCGCGGTCCTGGGCCCACTGGGCGACGGTGCGGAGCTCGGCCGCCGGGACGGCCCGGACGGAGTGGATAGCGGCGCCGATCCGGGCGTGGCTGCCGTGGTCGGCATCGGCGAGGGCCGAGACCCGCTCCGCCCAGCTCTCGGCGCTGCCGTCGCTGAACCGGAGCTGGTGCCGGTTGGGGGCGACGCCCCGGCCGCGCTTGCCGATGTCGGAGGAGAGATAGCAGGTGTCGAGGAGCGTGATGCGGATGCCGGCCTCGGCCGCGGCGCGGATCAGCGCCTCCCCCATGGCGTTCGCGTCGTCGTACCGCGCGCCGCCGGGGGCGTGGTGCACATAGTGGAACTCGCCGACCGCGGTGACGCCGGCGAGCGCCATCTCGGCGTAGACGGCCCGGGCGAGATCGAAGTAGCTGTCGGGGGTGAGCCCGGCGGCGAACTGGTACATGATCTCGCGCCAGGTCCAGAAGGTGCCGGAGCCGACCTGGACGGTGCCGCGCAGCGCGCGGTGGAAGGCGTGCGAGTGGACGTTGGCCAGCCCGGGGACGGTCAGGCCGCGCAGCGCGACCGATCCCGGGGGCGGGGCCGGCACGCCGGTGCGCACGGCGGTGATCCGCCCGTCGGCGGCCGTGCCGATGATCACTGACGGCTCCACCACGCCGTTCAGCCAGGCGTGTTCCGCCCAGTAGGTCTGCGCCGTCAGCGACACGCGAGGCCCTCCAGTACGTCGGCGAGTGCGCTCACCCCGGCGAGGCAGTCGTCCTCGGCGGCCGTCTCGGCGGGTGAGTGCGAGACGCCCGTGGGGTTCCGTACGAACAGCATGGCGGTGGGCACCGAGGCGGACAAAATACCCGCGTCGTGTCCCGCGCCGGTGGGCAGCACCGGGACGGGGGTGCCGTCCCGGCCCAGCAGGGCCGCGAGCTTGTCCCGGAGACCGTGCTCGAACTCGACCACGGGGGTGAAGGATTCACGGGTGACCTCGACCGCGACGCCGTCCCGGGAGCCGCGCCCGGTGGCGGCGCGCTCGATCTCGCCGACGACGGCGTCGAGCGTCTCCTCGTCCGGCGCCCTGGAGTCGAGCCAGCCACGGACGAGGGAGGCGATGGCGTTGACCCCGTTGGGTTCCACCGCGACCTTGCCGAACGTGGCGAGCGCACCGGTCCGCACCGCTGCCGCACGGGCCGCGAGGACCGTCTCGGCGTAGGTGAGCATCGGGTCGCGGCGGTCCTCGATCCGGGTCGTCCCCGCGTGGTTGGCCTCGCCCCGGAAGTCGAAGCGCCAGCGGCCGTGCGGCCAGATCGCGGACGCCACCCCCACCGGCGACCCGTCGGGGGCACCGTCCGACGGCAGGGCGAGCGCCCGGCCCTGTTCGACGTGGAGCTCGACGAAGGCGCCGATGCGGGCGAGCCGCTCGGGGTCGGGCCCGATGCCCGCCGGGTCGTATCCGGCGCGCTCCATGGCCTGCGGGAGGCTGACGCCGTCGGCGTCCCGCAGCTCATGGGCCCGCTCCGGGGTGAGCTGCCCCGCGGCGAGCCGGGAGCCGACGCAGGCGAGCCCGAAGCGGGCGCCCTCCTCGTCCCCGAAGTTGGTGATCGCCAGCGGCCGGTCGGGACGCGCGCCGCGGGCGCGCAGCTCGTCGAGGGCCGCGAAGGACGCGACCACGCCGAGCGGGCCGTCGAACGCGCCGCCGTCCGGCACGGAGTCCAGGTGGGAGCCGGTGACCACGGCGTTCCCGGCCTCCGGGTCGCCCAGCCAGGCCCACTGGTTGCCGTTCCGGTCCAGCTCGTAGGCCAGGCCCCGGGACTCGGCCTGGGCCCGGAACCAGGCCCGGCAGTCGGCGTCGGCCCCGGTCCAGGCGTAGCGGCGGTAGCCGCCGGTGGCGGAGCTGCGGCCGATGGGCAGCAGCTCCGCCCACATCTCGTGGAAGGAGGAGCTCAACGGGACTCGCCCTCACGCATCGGGACGCGCACGCCACGCTCCCCGGCGATCTCGTCGGCCCGGTCGTAGCCCGCGTCGACATGGCGGATGACACCCATGCCCGGGTCGTTGGTGAGCACCCGGCGGATCTTCTCCCCGGCGAGCGCGGTGCCGTCGGCGACCGTGACCTGACCCGCATGCAGCGAACGGCCCATGCCGACCCCGCCGCCGTGGTGGATCGAGACCCAGGAGGCGCCGGAGGCCACGTTGACCATGGCGTTCAGCAGCGGCCAGTCGGCGATCGCGTCCGAGCCGTCGAGCATGGCCTCGGTCTCCCGGTACGGGGAGGCGACGGAGCCGCAGTCGAGGTGGTCGCGGCCGATGGCCAGCGGCGCCTGGAGGGTGCCGTCGGCGACCATCTCGTTGAACCGCTCCCCCGCCCGGTCCCGCTCCCCGTAGCCCAGCCAGCAGATCCGCGCGGGCAGGCCCTGGAAGTGGACCCGCTCCCCGGCCATCTTGATCCAGCGGGCCAGGGACTCGTTCTCCGGGAAGAGGTCGAGCATCGCCTTGTCGGTGGCCGCGATGTCCTTCGGGTCGCCGGACAGCGCCGCCCAGCGGAACGGCCCCTTGCCCTCGCAGAACAGCGGCCGGATGTACGCGGGGACGAAGCCGGGGAAGGCGAACGCCCGCTCGTAGCCCGCGAGCTGGGCCTCACCGCGGATCGAGTTGCCGTAGTCGAAGACCTCGGCGCCCGCGTCCAGGAAGCCCACCATCGCCTCGACGTGCCGGGCCATGGACTCCCGGGCCCGCTGGGTGAACTCGGCGGGCTTCTCCGCCGCGTAGGACGCCATGTCGGCGAAGTCGACGCCGAGCGGGAGGTAGGCGAGCGGGTCGTGGGCGGAGGTCTGGTCGGTGACGATGTCGATCGGCGCGCCCTCGGCGAGCATCCGCGGCAGCAGCTCGGCGGCGTTGCCGAGCAGCCCGATGGAGAGCGGCTTGCGCCGGTCGCGGGCGTCGGTGGCCAGGGCGAGCGCGTGCTCCAGGCTGTCCGCCCGGACGTCCAGGAAGCGGTGCTCGATCCGGCGCTCGATGGCGCGCGGGTCGCAGTCGATGCAGATCGCGACGCCGTCGTTCATGGTCACCGCGAGCGGCTGGGCGCCGCCCATGCCGCCGAGACCGGCGGTGAGCGTGATCGTCCCGGCCAGGCTGCCGCCGAACTTCTTCGCGGCGACCGCGGCGAACGTCTCGTAGGTGCCCTGGAGAATGCCCTGGGTGCCGATGTAGATCCAGGAACCGGCCGTCATCTGGCCGTACATGGTCAGGCCGAGCGCTTCGAGCCGCCGGAACTCCTCCCAGTTGGCCCAGTCGCCCACCAGGTTGGAGTTGGCGATCAGCACCCGCGGCGCCCACTCGTGGGTCTGCATGACGCCGACCGGACGGCCGGACTGGACGAGCATCGTCTCGTCCTGCTTCAGCGTCCGCAGGGTGCGGACCATGGCGTCGAAGGAGCGCCAGTCGCGGGCCGCCTTGCCGGTGCCGCCGTAGACCACGAGCTGGTCCGGGTGCTCGGCCACCTCGGGGTCGAGGTTGTTCTGCAGCATCCGCAGGGCGGCCTCCTGCTGCCACCCCGGAGTGCTCAGTTCCGTACCACGCGGTGCTCGCACGGGTCGCGGTCCTGACATCGGCACTGCCTCCCTGCCATCGGTCCGCGCCCGTCCGCCGGAGGCGGGGAGCGGAACCCTACTGAGTCGGACACTTCTGCATGGGCACCGGTGAGTACGGCACCTTCGAATAGCGCGCCTTTGAATAGCGCACTGCACATACTCCTTGGGTGAATAGGAGTAGTCAACAGGCGGAGGCGGCGGCACGGCGGAAATCCCGCGGCCCTGATGCCGAGCGCTCGGCCGGGAGGGGCGGGGTGGGGTGGGGGTGTGGGTTGGGCGGGGTGGTGCGCTTCGGGCCGGTGGGCGTGGACCGTGGATCATCGCCCCGGCCGGACAGGGGTGGCTCCGGCCGGGGACGTGCCGGCGCTGCCCGGCGCTGCCCGGCCCTACAGGGTGAAGCCGGACGGGAACGGGTCCGAGGGGTCCAGCAGGTACTGGCCCATGCCGGTGATCCACGCGCGGCCCGTGACGGTCGGGACGACGGCCTCCCTCCCGCCGACCTCTGCCGTGCCGACCAGACGGCCGGTGAAGCGGGTGCCGATGAACGACTCGTTGACGAAGTCCCGGTGCAGCGGCAGGTCGCCGCGGGCGTGGAGCTGCGCCATGCGGGCGCTGGTGCCGGTGCCGCACGGGGAGCGGTCGAACCAGCCGGGGTGGATGACCATGGCGTTTCGGGCGTGGCTGAGGGGGGTGGGGTCGGGGGCTGTGGGTTCGAGGGCCGTGGATTCGGGGGCCGTGGATTCGGGGGCTGTGGGTCCGGGTGCTGTGGGTCTGGGGGCCGCCGTTCCGGGGGCCGTGAACTGGACGTGGTGGCAGCCCGAGATCGCCGGGTCCTCCCGGTGCACCGGCCGCCGCTCCTTGTTGATCGCCGCCATGAGGTCGAGGCCCGCGGCGAGGATCCGGTCCTTGTGCTCCCGGGAGAACGGGATGCCGAGCCGTTCGAGCGGAACGACAGCGTAGAAGTTGCCGCCGTACGCCATGTCGTAGCGGACCTCCCCCAGGCCGGGCACCCGGACGGCCGCGTCCAGCTCGTCCGCGTACGACGGCACGTTCCGCAGCGTGACGTGCTCCGCCCGCCCGTCCCGGACGGCCACCCGGACCTCGACGAGACCGGCGGGCGTGTCCAGCCGCACCGTGGTCACCGGCTCGGTCACCTCGACCATGCCGGTCTCCACCAGCACCGTCGCCACCCCGATCGCGCCGTGCCCGCACATCGGCAGACAGCCGGAGACCTCGATGAACAGCACGCCCCAGTCCGCGTCCGGCCGGGTCGGCGGCTGGAGGATCGCGCCGCTCATCGCCGCGTGGCCGCGCGGCTCGTTCACCAGCAACTGCCGGATGTGGTCGAGGTGTTCGACGAAGTACCGGCGCCGGTCGGCCATCGTGTCGCCGGGGATCGGGCCGACCCCGCCGGTGACGACCCGGGTGGGCATCCCCTCGGTGTGCGAGTCGACCGCGCTGAAGTACCGGGCCGCTCGCATCAGTCGGCCTTCGTCGGGATCGGCCCGGGTGTCCTGGAGGTCGGTCCGGACGTGTTGGGCATCGACTCGGACGGGTTGGGGAGCGGCCCGGACGTGTGGGGCAGTGGCCCGGCCTCGGAGCGCTCCAGTGACGCGATGGCCTGCCGCAGGTCTGCGTCGAGGCGGGCGAGAGACTCCCCGGTCAGCGGACCGCGCGGCGGACGGCTCGGGCCGCCGTACCGGCCGACGAGATCCATTCCCCGCTTGATGGCCTGCACGAACTCGGTGCGCGAATCCCACCGGAAGGCCGCGACCAGGGGTTCGTAGAGCGCCCGCGCCTCGGTGAGCTTTCCCGCCCGCGCCAGGTCGTAGAGGCGTACGCACTCGGCGGGGAAGACGTTCGGGAAGCCCGCGAACCAGCCGGTGGCCCCCATCAGCAGGGCCTCCAGCACCAGGTCGTCGGCGCCGGCGACGACGGCGAGCCGCGGTGCCTGCTCCTGGATGTGCAGGATGCGGCGGATGTCCCCGGAGAACTCCTTGACCGCCACGACGTTGTCGATCGCGGCGATCTCGCGCAGCATCTCGGGGGTCAGGTCGACCTTGGTGTCGATCGGGTTGTTGTACGCCATGACCGGCAGGCCCGCCTTCGCCACCTCGGTGAAGTGGTGGACCACCTCGGCGGTGCCGGCCCGGTACATCGTCGGCGGCAGGACCAGCACCCCGTCCGCCCCGTCCTCGGCGGCGAGTTCGGCCCAGTGGCGGGCCTGGTGCGCACCGGGGCCGTGGGCTCCGACGACGACGGCCGCGTCCCGGCCGACCGCCTCGACGGCCGTCCGGGCTACGGCGCGGCGCTCGGCGTCGGTGAGCGAGGAGTACTCCCCGAGGGAGCCGTTGGGGCCCACGCCGTCGCAGCCGTTGTCGACCAGCCAGCGGCAGTGCTCGGCGTAGCGGTCGAGGTCGGGGCGGAGGGCGGCGGGGGCGGTGGGGGTCTCGGTGTAGGGGAGGGCGGTCGCGACGATGACGCCGGTGAGGGGGTGGGGGTTGGGGGTGGGGGCGGGGTGGCCGGGGTTACGGGTGTGGGCTGTGTCGGGGGGCATGGTGGCGGTCCTCCTCGGGGGTGTGGAGCGCGGAGTTGTGGTGCGGGGGTCTGGTTCCGGGGGCGCGGGGGGCCCTGCGGATGCCGGGTGTCGTTGCCGGGTGCGGGGTGTCGTTGCCGGGTGCGGGTGGTCTTGGGTTTCGGGGGTGGGGGCTCCGGGGTGGGGGGTTCCGGAACGTATATTTACGGCCCTGGGGGCCACAAATACACGGAAGTTTCCGGAACCG
>NZ_JBEOXS010000098.1:0-17862 GCF_040296705.1 Streptomyces sp. NPDC002055 | reverse complement strand
CTCGACACTCACAGTTGTGACAGGGGCTCCGTTGCTTCGTCAACACACAGAGTCACACTTGACCTGCGACGACAGACCCTAACTTCCCGGTCTTGCCGTAAATATACGTTCCCGGAACCCCCACCCCGGAGGCCCCGACCCCGTACCCACGACGCACCCGGAGGCCCCGGCCCCTATGCCGTGCCCCGTACCAACCCGCGCCGCCCAGCCCGCACCAGCTCCGTGCCCCGCCGGCACCGCCACTCGGCGGCACAGGCGGCCCAAGCGGCCCAGACGACCCAGGCGGTCCAGACGACCCTGCTGACCCCGGCCCCGCGCCGCAGCCGACCGGCCGCGCCCCCCCCAACCCGCACCCCCTAAACCCGCACAGCCCCCAACGCAGCCACCGCCCGCCGCGCCACCTCCCGCCCGATCGGCAACGACGCCGTCGCCGCCGGTGAGGGCGCGTTCAGCACATGCACCATGCCGGGGGACTCGGCGAAGAGGAAGTCGTCCACCAGCGTCCCGTCCGGCAGCACCGCCTGCGCCCGGACCCCGGCCGGAGCCGGTATCAGGTCCTCGGCGGACACCTCGGGCAGCAGCCGCCGGACCGCGTCCGTGAACGCCCGCTTGGACAGCGAACGGTGCAGCTCCCCCGTGCCGTACCGCCAGTGGCGCCGGGCGATCCGCCACGACCCGGGGTACGCCAGCGTCCCGGCGAGCTCCGCGGGCCGTACGGTCCGCCAGTCGTAGCCCTCGCGGGCGAGCGCGGGCACCGCGTTGGGCCCCAGGTGGACCGACCCCTCGATGCCCCGGGTCAGGTGGACGCCCAGGAAGGGGAAGGCCGGGTCGGGGACCGGGTAGACCAGGCCCCGCACCAGGTCCTGACGGTCCCGGACCAGCTCGTAGTACTCGCCGCGGAACGGCACGATCCGCATCCCCGGGTCGTCCCCCGCCAGCCGCGCCACCCGGTCGCAGTGCAGCCCGGCGCAGTTGACCAGGGCCCGCGCCCGCACCACCTCGCCGTCCGCGGTGCGGACCGCGATCTCCGGCGCCCGCCGGTCCGCCCGCCCCCCGGTCCGCCGGCCGATGACCCGCACCTCCGCCCCGTACCGGATCCGCGCACCCGCGTCCTGCGCGAGCTGGGCCAGCCGCTCCGAGACCGCCCCGAAGTCACAGATGCCGGTGGTGCCCACATGGATGGCGGCCAGACCGCGGACGTGCGGCTCGTACTCGGCGATCTGCGAGGGGCCCAGCTCGTGCACCGGAATGCCGTTCTCCCGGCCGCGCTGGACCAGTGCGTGCAGCCGGGGCAGCTCGGAGCGCTCGGTCGCGAGGATCAGCTTGCCCGTCACCTCGTGCGGGATGCGGTGCTCGGCGCAGAATTTCACCATCTCCGCGGCGCCCTCCGCCGCGAACCGTGCCTTGAGGGAGCCCGGGCGGTAGTAGATGCCGCTGTGGATCACACCGCTGTTGCGACCCGTCTGATGCCGGGAGGGGCCGGACTCCTTCTCCAGGACGGTGACCCGCGTGCCGGGAGCGGCGCGCGTGATCGCATACGCGGTGGACAGACCGACGATCCCCGCACCGATCACCAGCACATCGGTCTCCTGCGCCACCGCCCCACCTCTCGCTCCGCCCCGGCGCGACCCCCGACGGCCGCGCCGACGCCGCCTCCACGACACCGAGCCGCACTCACCGCGACCCCGATCTCACGGTGCCGCACTCACGATGATGCCTTGGCCCACTGACAACGGCCCGAAACCCCCCACCGGCACCGGCGGAGCCCTTGCGGCACAAGGGGGAGCCCACGGGCGCGACCGCCGGAGAACAGACAGGCCACCGGACCCACCACAGACCCACCACCCCGCAGCCCCACCGCCCCGAAAGCCGCAGCCCCACCGCCCCGGCCGCCGCCGCAGGCCCGCAGCCGCCGCCCCGGCCCCCAGCCGCTACGCCTGGGCCAGCAGCAGCGGCCTGGCCCGCTCCCGCAGTTCCACGACGCGCGGCTCGTCCCCGTACGGCTCCAGCCGGTGCAGCAGATCCCGCACGTACTCCGTGGTCCGGGCCGACGAGATGCGCCCCGCGACCTCCACCGCGCGGGTGCCCTGGGCGCAGGCCGCGTCGAGGTTCCCGGACTCCAGTTCGGCCACGGCGGAGACGACGAGCCGCAGCCCGTGCGAGCGGACGAACTCCTCCGTGGGCCGGGACAGGGCCTGCTCCGTGAACCGCCGCACCTGGCGCGGCGCCTTGAGATCGCGGTAGCACTCGGCGGCGTCGGCGGCGAACCGGTCCTCCGAGTAGAAGCCGAGCCAGGACGGGTCGCAGTCGCCCTGCCGGGACCGCTCCAGCCAGGCCTCGGCCGCCCGCAGCGCCGCGCCCGCCGCCGCGGAGTCCCCGGCCTTGGCGTGGGCGCGGGCCTCCACGAGCCGGAAGAAGCTCATGGTGCGCGCGGTCGCCAGCCCGCGGTTGCGTTCCACGGCGGCCTGGGCGAGGTCCACGCCCTCGTCGGCGAAGCCGCGGTACGTGGCCTGCAGGCTCATCGAGGCGAGCACATAGCCGCCGAGGGGCACGTCGGCGGCGGCCCGGGCGAGCCGCAGCGCCTGGATGTAGTAGCGCTGCGCGGCCTCCTGCTGCCCGGTGTCGAAGGCCATCCACCCGGCGAGCCGGGTGAGTTCCGCGGTCGCGCCGAAGAGCGAGCGGCCGACCTCGTCGCTGTAGGAGCCGAGCAGCAGGGGCGCGGCGTCGACGCGTAAGCACTCGGGCACCATCGACGAACGCCAGTCCCCGCCGCCGTACTTGGAGTCCCAGCGCCGGGCGTCCTCGGCCGCCTCGCGCAGCTTCGTCACATCGCTGTGGCCGACCCGCAGGGCCGCTCCGTCCGCGCCGCTCGCCTCGGCCTCCTTGGCGTCGCGGGCCGCCGCGCTGTCGGCCGGGGTTATGAGCCAGCGGGAGGCCGGGGTGGCGTAGGCGCTCACCGAGAACGACCCGGCCAGGCTCTGCCAGATGCCGCCCCCGGTCCGGCGTCCGGCGAGGTCGAGCCGGTAGAGCTCCGTCGCGGACCGGACGGCGGCGCCCACGTCGCGCGGGAAGGCCAGGCCGACCTCCGGCGCCGGGTCGGCGTCCGCGAGCCCGATCTCGTGCAGCGGCACGGGCCGGCCGAGCTTGCTGCCGATGGCGGCGGCGATGAGGTGGGGCGCGGCGCCCTGCGGCACCATGCCCTTCGACACCCACCGGGCGACCGATGTCTTGTCGTACCGCAGGGTCAACCCCCGTTGTGCGCCAAGATCGTTGACCCGTCTCGCCAGCCCCGCGTTGCTGATCCCGGCGAGGGTGAGAACGGTGCCGAGCTTCTCGTTCGGCCCGCGTTGCTCCCTGGACATGCGCCACCCCTCGACACCCCGACGGCCGCCCCGGCATAGGCGCGAGGCATTCGTAAACCCAGCGTAGTTCGCTGCATCCCTACCGTTAAGAGGCGGCGTTCCGGATGGCGAGATTGTTGTCCGTACAGGAGTGCGCCCTGGGGAAGTTGTGCCCCCGGCATGTGTGGCCGTGCGCCCGGCCGTGCGCTCTGGCCCGGTATGCGCCGCGGCGCTTCGATGAGGGCGTGGGTCGGCCCACTGCGCTGGGTCCAGTGGGCTGGGGGACACCGCCACCTCATTCCCCGCGGGTGGTGGAACGGTCCGGGGGGCGGTCGCCGCCTCCCGGACTGCGCCGATTCCCCGCAGCGCGCGCCGGTGCCCCCTCGCACGGGCGTGCCCCGTCAGTTTGGCCGAATGGCGCCTTCGCGGCCGGGTGTTGCCCCGGCGTGCACCGGCACGGGTGCGGGCGCGCATCCTCCGTCGACGCCTGCTCCGGAGCCGCTCCCCGGGGCGTTCGCCGTGGCAGCATGGTCCCGACGGGGCGGGCATCGCACCGTGCCGCAGGGTCCGTCGGCGTTCATTCGCGCTCGTTTGCCGTCCTGTTGGGCACCTTCCGCGCCGCACATCGTGATCAGGGCGTTGTCGTGTTCGATGCCGGAACCGTCGGCTTCCTGTGCATGATGACTGCGACTTCTTGGTTGTCCACAGCCTGTGGAGGCGGCGATGCGCTGGTTGGTGGGATGGAGCTGTGCCGCCGCGGTACCGGTCACCGAGGAGCGGCGCACGCTGCAGCCCGTCGGCGCCCACCTGCTCTGGGGGGACCCCGACCCGCTGTGGGCGGTCGGCGACTGGCGCCCCGACGAGGTGCGCATCGTCCGCGCCGACCCCCCGCCCCTCGCCTACGGCAAGGACGGCCCCGTCAGCCGCCTCGCCGTGCTGGGCTGCTGCGGCGCCAGCGACGAGGAGCTGCGCCTGGGCCTGATCGCCGCGCGGGGCGGTGCCCTCCGCCATCTCACCGCCTGGCCCGGCAGCTACACCGCCGTCGCCCAGGTCGGCCGCCGGATCACCATCGCGGGGGACCTGGCCGGAGCCCGGCCCGTCTTCCACACGCCCTGGGCCGACGGCACCGCGTACGCCACCGCCGCGCTGCCCCTCGCCGACCTGGTCGAGGCCCAGCTCGACATCGGACACCTCGCCGCCCTGCTCGCCTGCCCCGACGCCCCGGAGGCGCTCGGCGACGGCACGCCCTATGCGGGGGTGCGGCGGGTGCCGCCCGGCCACGCCCTGATCCTGCGCGACGGGGCCCGGGAGATCGCCGGGTACGAGCCGGTCGCCTCCCTCGCCGTCGCCGCGCCCCGCCTCGAACCCGCGCAGGCCGTGGACGCCGTACGGGACGCGCTGCTGGACGCCGTCCGCGCCCGGCTCGCCGCACCCCGGCACGCACCGGAGACCGTCGCTCCGGATCCCGGGCCGGTGCCCGGCATGGGCCCCGCCGAGCGGAGAGCGGCCCGCGGCGCCCCGGCACCGGGCATCGGCGCCGACCTGTCCGGCGGCAGCGCCTCCGCGACGCTCGCCCTGCTCGCCGCGGGCCTGCCGGGGGTGCCCGGGACCCCGCTGGGGCACGGCACCGAGGCGGGCGAACGGCTCCTCGCCGTCACCTTCAACGACCTCACCGCGGAGCGCGGCGGCGGAGCAGCGGGGGTGCCGCGGCCCCGCGAGGCCGAGCTCGAACGGGCGCGCAGCATCGCCGCCAACCCCCGTCTGCACCATGTCGTCGTCGCCGCGGGCGAGGAGGCCCTGCCGTACACCGAGCTGGACAGCGGGCCGTTGACCGACGAGCCGGGCCCGTCACTGGTCGTCGCGGAACGCCACCGCCGGAGGCTCCTCGCCGGCAGCGCCGACCATCTCACCGGCCACGGGGCGCGACAGGTCCTCGACGCCCACCCCGCCCGCCTGGCCGACCTGCTGATGGACCGGCAGCGCCGCCGGCTGCTGAAACCGGTGGCCGCGCTCGCCAAGGCCGACGGGCCGTCGGCGCACTCGCTGTTCGTCCCCTTCACCGTCTACCGGGCCGCGCGCAGACTGGCCCGGACGCCGTACCAGGAGGGCGTCCGGGAGGTCGCCGAGCGGCTGCTGCACCGGCGTTTCGAGGACGGCCCGGACGCGGTCGCGCCCGTCGGACCGCCCGGCCCCCTCGCCGCGGGTGGCGCGGTCGACGCCTCCGTGGCCGCCCTGGCCTGGTGCCGCCCCGGCCCGGCCGCGCGCTGGCTGACCGGCGAGGCGCTCGCCGAGGTGTCGGTACGCCTCCAGGAGGCCGCCGTCCGGCCGGGCCCGCTGGAACGCCCCGGTGAGCGACGGGCCCGGGCGGCACTCGCCCGGTACGCCACGGACCACCGGGTCTTCGAACAGGCGGCGGAGGTACGCAGCCAGCGGCTGCACACGCCCTTTCTCGACAACCAGGTCGTACGGGCCTGCCGTGCGCTCCCCGAAGCGCTGCGCGTGCAACCGGGGGCGCGTGCCTCGGTGTTGCGCGCGGTACTGGCGGGGGCCGGAATCCGCGACCTCCCGCCCGGCTGGGGCGCCCCCTCCCAGGCCTCCCACGCGGCGGCGGCCCGCACGGGACTGCGGAGCGCCATGAACGACCTCCTCGCCCTCTTCGACGCTCCCCTGCTGGCGGATGCGGGGCTGGTCGAAGCCCGGGTCGTCCGCCGGGCGTTGCGGGCCGCGGCCGGGGGCGAGCCGCTGCCGCTGGACGGCCTGGCGGAGCTGGTCTCGACGGAGCTGTGGCTCCGCCGGCTGCTGCAACGCCGGGGCACCTGCTGGACGGGGGCGGACGCCCCACGGCAACGGGCGGTCGCCGGAGGCGTGGTGCCGCGCCGGGCGCTGTGAGGACGGCGCTGTAAGGACGGGGGGCCGCCTCACCACGGCCCTGTGCGGCCCTCTTCTGCATCCCGTTGCGCAGGATCTCGGTTCGCAGGTCTTCGTCCACAACGTTCGGCTGCGGATGCTGCCGCGGTGGTGGGCGTGGGCGCGGCAGCGGCCGCATCCCCCAGCTCAGGGCCTGTCGGCGCTCGGCTGACCGGACGGATGGACGGATGGACGGCCAACGGCATGCGGCTGTCGCCGCATGCCGCCGCCTGCGGGGACGCTACCGGCAGGTGAGGCGAGCCTGGGCCCAGTCGGCGGGCGCCGGCGCACCCAGCAGCGAAGCCGGTTCGACGACGAGGCGGACCGTTCTCACTCCTGAGACGTCCACGTGCACCGGGGCAGCCGCATCGCCGCTCCGCAGCACGCCCGACCGCCACAGGAGCGCGCCGTCACCCCGGACGGCGAACCGCACCGTGCCGTTCCCCAGCCCCATGTCGTCCACTCCGACGAACGCCTCGAAGGCCACGCAGCGCCGCTGAAGATCGACGGTCACGGACGACTTCGCCCGGACCGTAACGCCGTGCGAGTAGCGCGTACCGCCGATCGACACGCCTCTGCGCCGCCACAGCCAACTGCTCGCACCGACCCGCACCCTGGGGGCCGCCACCTGTCCGCGCACCTCGACGGTGAGGTGATCGAGGAGGTAGGAGCGGCCGGGCGGGGCGGCCGAACCGGTCGGTGGGCCCGCGGCCCCCTGCCCCGGAGGCGCGTGCTGAGCTCCGGGAGCGCCGGCCGTCCCGGAGGCCGCGGGCGGGCCCTCCGGATCTGCGGACCCTCCCGTCCCGCCGGGAGCCGCTGACGGCGCCGCCCCGGTGGACGAGCCCTCCGACGGCGCCCTCGACTGATCCGTTCCCGACTGATCCGATCCTGACGCTGCTGCTCCCGACGGTGCGCCCGCCGATGACGGCGCCTCCGGGGACGATGCCGTCGGGGGAACGGATCCGGGTGTGGGACCAGGGCTGTGCAACGTCCCCGGCGGCCCACTGGGTTCGGCTCCGGGCCGGCCGGGAGCGTGAGGACCGGCCGACTGCATCGCGCGCGGCGATGCGTTCCGCTGCCCGTCCTGCCCACCGGCCAGGACGTACACCGTGGCCATGGCGGTCATGACCGCTCCCGCCGCGATGCCCACCTTCACCGGGAGGGAAAGCCCGCCGAACACGGAAACACCCCCACCGGAACCCGCCGATCCAACGCCGGCTCCTGCCCCAGCCCCAGTCCCGGCTCCAGTCCCAGTCCCGGCGCCTGCCCCAGTCCCGGCTCCGGCTCCGGCTCCGGCTCCGGCCCCGGTGCCGGTTGCCGTCCCGGTTCCGCCCGCACCGGCACTGCCCGCACCCGTGCCGCCCGAGTCAACTCCGCCTGCTCCGGTTCCGACGCCGGCGCCGCCCGCGTCGGCACTGCCCGCGCCGGTTCCGCCGACGGCGCCTGCTCCACCCGCGCCAGGACCACCGCTGGTCCCTGTGGCTCCCGCGCCGGCCCCGACTGCTCCGCTGCCGGTTCCGGCAGCGCTGCCGGTGCCGGCCGTTGTCCCGGCAGCCGTGCCCGGAGCGGCCGTTCCGGCTCCGGCCGACGCCGCTCCGGAGCCGGTGCTCGCTCCTGTACTCGCGGTGCCTGCTCCGGAGCCGGTGCTCGCTCCTGTACTCGCGGTGCCTGCTCCGGAGCCGGTGCTCGCTCCTGCACTTGCGGTGCCTGCCCCGGAACCCGCACCCGCACTTGCGGTGCCCGCGCCTGCCCCCGCAGTGCCCGCCCCGGCTGCGGCCCCGGCCGCGGCGCCTGCCCCGGCCGCGAGCCCCGCCGCCTTGAGCGCGTAGCCGGCCGCGAACCAGCCGATGACCGCCACGGGCAGGACTGCCCGCAGCCGCTCATTGACGTCGTTGACCTCCAGCGCGGCCATACGGCAGTTCGCGCAGGTCTCCAGATGCTTCCGCAGCCCCCGCTCGGCCCGGGAGCGCAGACTCCCGCGGACAAACGCACCCAGCTGGTCGGCATACCGGGAACAACTGCCGCCCGAGGTCAGCGAAGTGTTCACATGGGCTTGCAGATACGCCTGCTTGAGTCCTTCACGAGCGCGGTGCGCCAGCACCGCGGTGGCGTTCGCGGTGAGTCCCAGCAGCGGTGCCACGTCCCTGGGGGACTCGTCCTCGACGGTCGTGTGCCACAGCACGGTCTGCCAGCGCTCCGGCAGGCTGCGGAAGGCCTGAACGGCGAGCGAACGCTCAGCCTGATGCATGGCCTGCACATCCGCGCCCGGGTTCTCGGTACCGGACGGGGCGGCCCAGAATGGCCCCGCTCCGTAGGGCGCGGTCTCCTCGGACGCCGGAGAACGTGCCGCCGACGCCGCGAACACCGCGAAGTCCTCGACGAGGTGCTCCCGCTTCGCCGTGCGCGTCCATGCCGCGGCCACCCGACGGACCGTGGTCAGCAGATAGGCACGCACCGCGGCGTCCGGACCCGACCCGCGACGCACCGCCTGCAAGGTGCGGGTGAACACCTCGCCGGTCAGATCCTCCGCCGTGTGCAGATCACGGCAGCAGTGCGCGGCGTAACGCCGCACCGCTCCCGCATGCCGACGGTACAGCTCTTCGTACGCGCCGGTGTCCCCACCCCGTACCCGAGTGATCAACTCGGCGTCGGAGGCCACCGATTCACCCGGACCGGCCGGGCTCCCGCCACGCCCGCCACGCCCGTCCGCTGTGGCGCCGGTCCTCGCCTCTTGACCGAGCTCAGCCCTTCCGCAGGTCCCCGCGTCCCCGCCGGACCTTCCGCCGCCATCGCCATCCCCGGCCTCACCGGCCCCAGCGACGCCGTCGGCCCCCGCGCCCCCGTCGCATCCCGTTCTCTCGGCGACCCACGAGGGCCTAGCGCCTCCCGCCATGCCCCCGACGGCCGAGGGTTCTCCCTCCGCGCCCCCGTCAGCCTCGACCCCTCCCGCTGTGCCGGCGACATGTTCCGACCCCGACCCCGAACCCGCCCCCGAGCCCGCCGCAAATGGGGACGCCGACGTGGTCGCGGACCCCGACCCCGGTGCCGATCCCGACCCCGACTCCGACGCGGACCCCGATGCCGACCCCGACTCCGACCCCGACTCCGACGCGGACCCCGATGCCGATCCCGACGCCGACGCCGACGCCGATCCTGACCTCGGCCCCGGCCCCGGCCCCGCCCCCGGCCTCGCCCCCGAGCCGAGCCCCGTGCCGACCGTGGTGCTCCGGCTCGGCCTGGGACGCCTACCGCTTGCTCTGCCCGCTCCGGTGGGTGTGCGGGGGTTTGTCTCAGTTTCTGCCCAGACACCCGCTTCGCATCGATTCGAGACGCTGCCGCCGGTGCCGCGAATTGGCTTGTTTTCGCCGCCGGCACTTGTGCCACTCCCGGTCCGGCCGCCGCTCCGTGACACCTCGCCAGGCACGCCGTTCACAGGAGCCGCAGCCCCGGAACCGCCACCGCCACCGGATCCCGCCGGACCACGAGCCCCACCAACGCTTTCAGCGCCATCAGCGCCGCCGGCACGATCACCGCCACCGTCACCGCCGGCGCCACCCCCGTCACCCTCAGCACCCTGCGGCGCCGCGCCAGCTCCCCGCACCCGCACCGCGGACCCGTCGTCCCCCGGCCCGGTACCTTCGGCGGCACCTTCGTCAGCTCTTCCAGCAGGGGTGGCGGTGTCCGCGTCGGAGAAGCCGCTGCGCTGCTGCGGGACGCTCGGATGCGGTGGCGTGCCGGGGCTCGGGACATCGGTGGAGGGTGCGTCCGGGCAACTGTTCTGCTCCGGGACCTGCGGGGGCCGCAACAACTCCGGCTGCCGTGCGGTCTGTCCGGTGTCCGGCTCGCCGTGACCGTGCGTTTCGTCCCGCCCGTCAGCACCCATCCCGGAAGCCCCTGTACACGCCGACATGCCCCAACATTCCGCGTCAGCGTCCCACAACCGAGCCCCACTGCACCGAGCTTGCGCCCTCAACCACCCATCCGGGGTGCCTTCACGCGCATGACACGGCAGTCACCCCTTCGGGTGTTGTCGATGGCGGCGCTGTGCGCGGTGGCCGCGGTGCCCGGCACCGCCGTGGCCGACGGTGCGCAGGGGCTCCCGGCGCCGTTCGCGGGCTGCTCTGCTGAGGCGCACCAAGGCGTCATGGGGCAGCCCGGCGGCCCTCCGGCCCGGCGCCCCACCGACCCGGATCGCCACCAACCCGGATCACCTCCGAGCCGGTGGCTGTCAGGGGTCGGCGGGCCGGTCCGACCAACCCCTGACGCCGTCGGCCGCACGTCTCACACCGTCGGGCGAGACCGCAGGCCCTCCAGCAGAATGTCCAGCAGCCGGGTCGAAGCGGCCTGCTGCTGGGCCGCGTCCGGCAGGGACGGGGCCGCGGTGGCGATCACCAGCAGTACGTCGGCGACCGTCACGTCCGTGCGCAGCTCACCCGCCGCGCGGGCCCGCTCCACGAGCCGCCCCACGACCTCGAGCAGTGCCGCGGCCCCGGCATCCTTGTCCGGCTCGCCGGCCGCCGCCCTGGCGGGCTGCTCCACCAGGCGCAGTCCCTGCTCCGCCTGACGCTGCTGCGGAACGCGCGCTCCGGCCACCTCGGCAGCCCGCGCCTCGGCGCTCTTCGCGTCGGCCGGCTCCGCCTCGTCCGTCTGCACCCGCAGCACCTGCGGCGGCAGCAGCCGGCCGGCGCCCGATGCCACCGAGGTCCGCAGGAACCGGGAGAGCGCCGACCACGGCTCGTCCTCCTGCCCCAGAGCAGTCCGCGCCTGCTCGGTCAGCCTGGCCGTCTCCTCTTCGGCTATTCGCCGGACCAGCACGTCCTTGCTCGGGAACCGCCGGTACACGGTCCCCACGCCGACGCGCGCACGGCGCGCCACGTCTTCCATCGGAGCCCCGTAGCCCAGCTCGCCGAAGACCTCGCGGGCGGCGCGCAGGACGTGCTCCAGGTTGCGCTGTGCGTCCACGCGCAGTGGCGCGGAACGTGCGCCCGGGCCGCTGCCCGTGGCGGTGGTGGCATCCGTTGTGGCCGTAGGTCCTCCGCCGTCGGAAGCGACAGCGGCCGGCCAATGAGTAGTGCCCTGAATGTGCATAACCGTTCCCCCGGTAATGATGTCTCCCCCCGGAGACTCCCCGCCCTGACTGCCGGGGGCGGTCTGGCACCCCGACGAAGTACGAACATAGTTGAGCCCAGGTCAAGAATGAAGAGGGCAGTTCCGGGCAGCCCTCCCCCCGTTCGGCCCACGGGCCCGATCCGTCCTGATTCGCCACGCCTGTGCCACCCCTCGCACCCCACCTGACCTGCGCCTCTGGTCCGCCGCGGCCGGAATCTCCCGCTCCGCTCCCGCCGTTTCCTCCGGTCATACATTTCGACGGGCCTGTGGACAAACACCGGCCGGAGGTGCCTCATGGGAGAGTGCTGTGTCTTCACGGGGTACACGGCAGGGGTCAGCGCTCCGCGGGGCCCCGCGCCCTGGCGCGGGCACCAGGGGCTTGAGCAACGTCGCGAGGAGACCCTCTGTGAAGGAACCGGCGCGCATTCTCGTTGTCGGCGGTGGCTACGTCGGGATGTACACCGCGCTGCACCTCCAGCGGAAGCTCAAACGCGACGAGGCCCGGATCGTCGTGCTCGACCCCGAGCCCTACATGACCTACCAGCCCTTCCTCCCGGAAGCCGCGGCCGGTTCCATCTCCCCTCGCCATGTGGTCGTCCCCCTCCGCCGGGTCCTCGGCGACTGCCAGGTCGTGATCGGCGAGGCGCGGTCCATCGACCACGCCAAGCGCACCGCGACCATCACCACCCTCGCCACCGACGAGGAGGGCACCGGTGCCGTCGAGCTCGAATACGACGAACTCGTCCTCGCGCCCGGGTCGGTCTCCCGTACCCTCCCGATCCCCGGCCTCGCCGAGTACGGAATCGGCTTCAAAACCGTCGAAGAGGCCATCGGCCTGCGCAATCACGTCCTCGAACAGCTCGACATCGCCTCTTCCACACGCGACCCCGAAGTGCGCGACGCGGCGCTCACCTTCGTCTGCGTCGGCGGTGGCTACGCCGGTGTGGAGGCGCTGGCGGAGCTGGAGGACATGGCCCGCTACGCCGCGCGGTACTACCACAACGTCTCCCCCGAGGACATGAAGTGGATCCTCGTCGAGGCGACCGACCGGATCCTTCCCGAAGTCGGTGCGGAGATGGGCCGGTACGCCGTCCGGGAGCTGCGCCGCCGGGGCATCGACGTCCGGATGGAGACCCGCCTCGAGAGCTGCGAGGACCGGGTGGCGGTGCTGAGCGACGGCTCGCGCTTCCCGACCCGCACCCTGGTCTGGACCGCCGGCGTCAAGCCGCACCCCGTCCTCGCCACCACCGGCCTCCCGCTGAACGGCCGCGGCCGCCTCAAGTGCACCGCCGCGCTGCGCGTCGACGGGGTCGAGCACGCCTGGGCGGCGGGAGACGCCGCGGCGGTCCCGGACGTCACGTCCGACGAGCCCGGCGCGCTCTGCGCGCCCAACGCCCAGCACGCCGTCCGCCAGGCGAAGGTTCTGGCCGAGAACCTCCTTGCGTCCCTGCGCGGTGAGCCCGTCCGGGAGTACGAGCACAAGTACGTCGGGTCCGTGGCGTCCCTCGGCCTCCACAAGGGCGTCGCCCATGTGTACGGCCGGAAGCTGAAGGGCTACCCGGCCTGGTTCATGCACCGCGTGTATCACCTCAGCCGTATCCCGACGTTCAACCGCAAGGCCCGGGTGCTCGCCGAATGGACCCTCTCCGGGCTGTTCAAGAGGGAAATCGTTTCCCTCGGCTCGCTGGAGAATCCCCGGGGCGAATTCGAACTCGCTGCCGGTACCGGTCGTCACAACGAGACGACATGACCGGCTGAGCCCGGAACGGAACTCCTCGGCAGCGGGCCGCGTCTGAGGTATGTCAGTGCCCTCGGCCACACTGGACGTGTGACCATGGGTGGGCTCACACCTACAAAGAGTGCAGTGGTACGTCCGGCCGGCCCGGCTGACCCGAAGCGACATCACGAGGCAAAACTCAGTGAACTTCACGCGCTGGAGCGCCCGGCTCCCCGGAACACAGCGACGCGCCGCCTCGCGGACCGACCGCGGCGCGCGCCCCGCGCAGCCGTCGACGGCCGCGAGTACCGGCGGCGCCGTTCCCGCGGCGCGCGGTGAGCATCAGGGGCTCGCGTCGGACGTGGCGCGCCCCCTCCCGACCGCCCCCGCGCCCGGAGCGGACCGTCCGACGGTGGACGGGCTGTCCGTGCGCGAGGTCCTCGGGCAGGTCCCCGGCCTGGTCGCCGTGGTGTACGGGCCCGACCACCGCATCGCGTACGTCAACGACGCCTACGCCGCGGTCTTCGGCCCGCGCGCGGCCGGCAAGCCCGCCCGGACGGAACTGCCCGAGCTCGCCGAACTCGGCCTGCTCGCCCTGATGGACCAGGTGCTGCGCAGCGGCAAGCCCCGCACCGTCAAGTCCCGCCGCGTTCCGGGCGCCCGAGTCGCGCCCGACGGCGGCGCCGCCCGGGACGGCTACTTCACCTTCACCTGCAGCCCCATCGACATCCCCGCGGCGCCCCTCGCCGAGGGGCCGGCCCCGGCGGTTCCGGGCGGGACGGTCACCGGCTCGCCGAACGGCGCGGTCCCTGATCCCGCAGCGCCGCACGACACAGCCGCGCCGGCCGCAGCCGCGCCAACCCGACCCGCCTCAGCCGCACCCGTGGCCGCCGCATCCACCGCCACCGCACCCTCGGAGACGGCGTCCGCGCAGGCCCCCGCCGAGGAAGCAGTCGCGTCGCCCGACGCGACCGCCCTCGACCTCACCGACGCCCCGGAGCTCCACCGCGGCGTCCTGGTCTTCGCCGCCGACGTCACCGACCAGGTGGAGGCGGCCGAGCGGCTGCGCGCCAGCGAACGGCGGCAGCGCGAAGCCGCCGTCACCCTCCAGCGCAGCCTTCTCCCGCAGGAGCTGGAGCAGCCCGACGACCTGCGGGTCGCCGTCACCTATCAGCCCGGCGGCACGGATGCCGCGGTCGGCGGCGACTGGTACGACGTCATCACCCTCGGCGGCGGCCGCACCGCCCTGGTCATCGGGGACGTGATGGGCCGGGGCGTACGCGCCGCCGCCGTCATGGGTCAGCTCCGCACCGCGGTGCGCGCCTACGCCCGGCTGGACCTTCCCCCGCACGAGGTGCTCCAGCTCCTCGACGGCCTGGCCGCCGAAATCGACCCCCATCAGATCGCCACCTGCGTCTACGCCGTCCACGACCCCAACGAAGGGCGGCTCGTCCACGCCTCCGCGGGGCACCTGCCGATCATCGTCCGCGACGCGGACGGCACGGTCCGCCGCGCCGCCGAACCGACCGGACCGCCCCTGGGCACCGGCGGCTACCTGCACGCCTCCGGAACCATGCCCCTGGGGCCGGGCGCCACCGCCGTCCTCTACACCGACGGCCTGGTGGAGCGCCGGGACAAGGACATCGACGAAGGCGTCGACGCCCTCGAGCAGGCGCTCGCCGGCGCCACCGGCTCACCCCAGGTCGTCTGCGACCGCCTCATCCGGGCCCTGGGCGTCACCGCGGACCACGACGACGACGTCGCCGTACTCGTCCTCCAGCACCCCACGCGCAGCGGACACGACGCGGAGCTCTTCCACAACGCCGCGCTCGAACTCCTCGGCGGAGTCGAGGCCGCGCCGCGCGCCCGCGCCTTCGCGTCCGGCGTCCTGGCGAGCTGGCGCTTCCCGGCGGAGCTGCGGGACCTGGGCGTACTGGCCGCCAGCGAGCTGGTCGCCAACTCCCTCCAGCATGGGATTCCGCCGATGCGGCTGCGCCTGCGGCGCACGGACCGGCGCCTGATCATCGAGGTCACCGACGGCGACGACCATCTGCCGCGGCGCCGCACCGCGGAACCGGTGGACGAGGCCGGCCGCGGCATCTCGATCATCGCGACGATCGCCTCGTCCTGGGGCTGCCGCCGGACTCCGGACGGCGGCAAGTCGGTCTGGTGCGAATTCGCCCTCCCCGCCCCATGACCCCCGGGCCTCGCAACCGGAACCCTTGCGGGGAGCGGAGCGCGCCCCGGCCCGACGGCTCAGCTGCCTCTCCGGGCCGGTCCGCCACGTACGCCTGACGGACCACCGCCTCCCGAACGGAACGGGAACGGAGCCCGTGAACGGAATCCGACCGGGAGCCACTCCCCGGCCATGGCTCCCTTCCCCGGAGAACACGACCTCCGTCGAACGGCCCCTGAGGCGTGTCCACAGAACGCGTGTCCACAGCACAACGGAACCGCCCCCGGCGGCAGCAGCACATCGCTGCTCCCACCGGGGGCGGTCGAGGCACGCGGATCAGGCGCGACCCCGCGGAAGAGACACCCGCAGCCGACCACCCGAGCCCCTGACGTAGGGCCCTTGTCGTCAGACCCCCGCCGTCAGACCCCTGCCGTCACCTGGGCTGCCACCGGCTCGGCCGGTACGGACTCGGCCCGCTGCGCCGGTATCACCACCGGGGCGGCGGCCTCGGCAGGTGCCCCGGTGCGGTGCGGACGGTCCTGAGCCGGGGTCAGCCGCTGCCCGAGCCGCAGGGCGAGCACCGTGATGCCCAGCGAGCACGCCAGCAGCAGCACGATGTACTCGGTGTACATGCCCGCACCGGCGATGAGCCCGCCCACCGCGGGGCCGACGGCCAGGGCCAGCTGCTTCACCAGGGCGAAGGCCGAGTTGTACTGCCCCACCAGCGGGCCGGGCGCGAGGTCGGCCACCAGCGGCGCCACGGTCGGGGAGAGCATCGACTCGCCCAGCCCGAAGAGCGCGTAGGTGGTGATCAGCGCGCCGGTCGCGATCGCCTGACTGCCGTGCACCAGGCCGGACACCCCGGCCGCCACCCACGCCAGCGTCCAGATCACCCCGACCAGCGCGACGACCCGGCTCCGCCGGTGCCGCTCCACCAGCTTCAGCACACCGAACTGAGCCAGCACGATGACGGCGGTGTTGGCGGCCAGCGCGATCCCCAGCGTCGAGGGCGAGATCCGGGCGGCCTCCACGGCGAAGGCCGCGAGCCCCGACTCGAACTGTCCGTAGCAGGCGAAGAACATCACGAAGCCCAGCACGCACAGCTGGACCATGGCCCGGTCGCCGAGCAGGGCCCGCCAGCCGCCGTTCGCCCGGTCGTCCGTCGGCACCGCGTCGTCGACCCGGGGCACCTCCGGCAGCCGTACGGTCGCCGCCGTCACCGCCAGCACCAGGAACATCGCGGCCTCGATAGAGAACAGCGTCACGAAGCTCGACGGCCGCGACGTGTCGACGATGAGCCCGCCCAGCAGTCCGCCGACACCGAGTCCCAGGTTGCTGAGGAAGAACTGCCCCGCGAACGCGCGGGACCGGGTGACCGGCGTGGAGCACCAAACGATCATGGTGGCCAGCGCCGGCTGGATCACGGCGATACCGGCGCCCAGCAGCCCCGCCGCACCGATGACGAGCGGCTCGCGCTCGGCCAGCCCGAGCGCCAGTGACCCGACGGCCGCGGCGACCGACCCCGCGATGGCAACCGGCAACGGACCCCGCCGGTCGATGACCCGACCGGTGAACGGCAGCACGACAAGCGCGGCGACGGCGAAGGCCGCGAGCACCACACCGGCCGTGCTCGCGCCGAGATTCCGGACCTGCGCCACATAGACGAAGAGGAACGGAACAGTGAAGCCGTTGCCGAACGCGCTCAGCGCGTTGCCCAGCTGGATCCGGCGCAGAGCTGCGCCCATCGCGGTGGTCACACTCACCTACCTAGGTCGAGAGAGGGGTGGACAGTCGAGGTCTGAAGACTTCAACTGTAAAGTTCGAAGCTAAAGAGTACATAGAGAAGGACTTCAAGTCCAATGAGTTGCATGCCATACTCCCGGGCATGGCTGACACCCCCGCCCCGCCCGCGTCGCACCGGGAGCCGAGCCTCGACGAGCAGATCGCGGCCTACCAGCGCGAGTTCCGCGACCTCGACCCCCAGGTCGAGCAGGTCGTCTCGGCGCTCCAGCGGCTCAACCGGCGTATGAACGTCGCGTACGGACGCCAGACCGCCACGCTCGGGATCAGCAACGCCGAGTGGGAGGTCCTCAAGGCCCTCGTCCTGGCCGGTGTCCCGTACCGCCTGGGACCGGGGGACCTGGCCAAACGGCTGGGGCTCACCCCCGCCGCGATGACCCACCGGGTCGACCGGATGGCGAGCGAAGGTCTCGTCACCCGCGAACGCGACGAGAACAACCGCGTCCGGGTGATCGTGGAGCTCACCGACGAGGGCCGGGAGAAGTGGCTCGAGGCGATGCGGCTGGCATCGGTCTTCGAGGAGGACCTGCTCCAGGACCTCTCACCGGAGGAACGGGCGCAGTTGGGGGATGTGCTGACCCGTCTCCTGCGGCGCGTGGAGGACGCCCAGCCCGACGCCGACGGCCGCCTGGCCGACCTCGACGAGGCAGGTTGACGCGCACGGGCGCGGTCCGTATAGTCCTTCGGGTTGCCACGGAGCCGATACGGCTTCGGAGCAGCCACTCGAGCCGCACCGGCGGCAAACCACTCAGCACGATCTCCCAGCGGGGACGATTTCGGCATGCCGGAATCAGATCCGAATGGCTCGATTA
>NZ_JBEOXS010000097.1:0-18360 GCF_040296705.1 Streptomyces sp. NPDC002055 | reverse complement strand
ACATGCGCCGGGACAAGCGCGGCTGGCCCGCGGTCATCTGCGACGACTGTGCAGAGCGCACCGACACGAGCACGCTGATGTGGCCGGACGCCTGATTGAGGCACTTTCCTCCCCGCCGCGTCGTACCGGCCGCGCCGGGCCGGCCCAGAATCCTCCAGATGTTTTCCACCCAGGACAGGGAGGCCGCCGATGTCGCCGGAGACCTTGCCGCGGCACTGGCCCGCCGACTGCCCTCGGACTGAACCGGTGAAGCCGACACCCGAGACGACGAGAGGTGACCGGTGACAGCGAAGCTGGACGGCTTGCCACTGAAGTTGGACCGACGCTGGTTCCTGACAACGAAGATGGACCGACCTGCTCAGGGCAGCCCGGCGGCAGCCTTTAGGCGAGCAAGCGTCTCGCGCTTGGTATCAAGAGCAGCCGCCTTCGCGTTGATGTCGGCAGCCCAGGCCGCAAGTTCGTGAGCCAGCTCGGTGACCGGCTTGCCGGTGTTGAGGTTGTTCTCGCGGTACTGGGCGTGGACGCCATAGCCCCGGCCGGCACCGTACGCGAGTTCCATATACGAGTCTGCGATCCCCATCATCGCGCCGCCGAGACCGCTATGGGCCAAGGAGATTTCCTCGGTCAGCGCTTGGATCACGGCCTCGGTGTCACTGTCACTCATGGCTCAATGCTTGCAGCCACCGCTGTCCGTCAGCACGAGTTCCCCGAAAACTGCCCATCCCGGACGACCACTCTGTCGGTTCATCTTCGTTGTCAGGAACAAGCGTCGGTCCAACTTCAGTGGCAAGCCGTCCAGCTTCGCTGTCACCGGTCAAGAGGTGACCCGAGCTGGACACACCACGGGCTGCGCACGGTCGGACAGCAAGCAAGTCGATGCCTAACAGCTGCCTAATCTGCTTCCAGTTTCTGCCTAGTGTGGTGTAGGTTGGAGGTATGAGTGATGAGCAAATCGACAGCGTGGAAGCCTTGTTGGAGGAAGCGCGGCTGACGGCGCGGATGCCGGAGCCGGGAGAGCGTCTGCGTCTGCGGCAGGCGGCTGATCTCTCGCGTGCCCAGGTCGCGGCGGCGGTGGGGGTGGGCCGTCAGACGATCGCCAACTGGGAGGAGGGGACCAGTACTCCGCAGCCGCCCGGCCGGGCGAAGTACCTGCGTCTCCTGGAGGGCCTGGCCCAGCTCCACCCCGCCCCCGCCGAGACGGCCGGCGCGGTCCCGCCCGGTGCTCCGGTGCCCGCGGCGCCTGCCTCGCACGAGCCGGCGGCGCCCGCGTTCGCCGAGCTGCAGACGGCGCGGGACGCGGACGGGAGGGCTGTTCAGGGGGAGCCGGGGCCGTGTGTCCGCTGCGGCGGCGTGACCCCGTTCAAGGCCACCGACGGCCGTTCCCTGCACCTCGGTGCCATGTGCCAGCCCCCCGCCCCCGCCGCTCCCGGCGCCGCTGGTGAGGCCCCGGCGCCCGGCACCGGCACACTCCCTGCGGCGGCCGCCCCGGCCCCGGCTGCTCCGGCCGCGGTCACCCAGACCTCGGCTCCCGCCCCGGCTCCGGTCTCGCCCACCCCGGCGCCGGTGCCGTCGCGGCCGCAGCGTCGTGCGAAGTCGGCGGCCCGTGCTCAGGCGGAGACCACCGGTCTGATCGCCCGCGCTGTCGATGAGGAACTTCAGCGGGCGCAGGGTGACACCGAGGCCGCCTTGACGGCCCTGCTCAAGCGCGCGATCCCCGACGTGATGACGATGTTCGAGGAGACGCGGGCGACGGCCCGCTACACCTACACCGCCTACCCGGCGCTGCCGGACATCCTGCACAAGCCCTCGAAGAAGAAGCCGGACCAGATCTGGGAGGCCCGCCCCAACTTCCGTCACCCCGACTACTCCCTCAAGGCCGGCGGGGACATCGCGGTGACCGCCCTGGACGTCAACGCCGCCTACCTCTCCGCGCTGAAGTGCTGGCTGCCGATCGGCAAGCTGGAACACACCGTCGGTGCCGGTGGTGTGGACTCCAAGCGCTCCGGCGTCCACCTGGTCACCCCCGCCGAATGGCGCCATCCGCATCTGCCCGACCCTCTCGGCGACCGGGATGAGCCCGGCGCGCTGTGGGTCACCGACGCCACCCTCCGGCTGCTGCTGCGTCTGTCCGGGCCGAAGTACGGGCTGGCCCAGGCGCCCGAAATTCACGAGTCGTGGACGTCGGGGGCGACGGAAAACTTCTTGGACTCGCTGCGCAAGACCCTCACCGCCGCGCGGGAGGACGCCATCGCCCGGGAGGACACCGTCACCGCGGAATACATCAAGGCCATGTACTCGAAGTTCATCTCCACGATGGGCGAGTCGAGGCACAACCTCGAGATGACCCGCCCCGACTGGATGCACATCATCCACAGCCAGGCCTACGCCAATCTCTGGGGCAAGGCCTACAAGGCCCATCAGGCCGGGCTGGAGGTCATCGCGATGATGGGCACCGACGAGCTGCACGTGACCGGCGACTGGCGCAGCGTCTTCTCCGAGGGCCGCGGCGTCGCCCAGATGAAGATCAAGCACAGTGACGCCAAGGCGTCGGGTGAGTACACCGTCGGGCGGGTGAGCCGCTGATGGCCGGCACCGCACAGGGCCGGTGGCGGGACCTGGGTGCCTACCGGGCCCGCGGCCTGCCCGGCTGGGCCGCCCTGGCCGAAGGCCTCGACCGCATGGTCACCGGCATCGAGTCGCCGGTGGACTCCGAGCGGGGCCTGGCCGCCCGCCTGCGCTACCTCACCGCCTCGGACGCCGGATACGAGGCCATGGACCGGGCGGGTATCCACGTGAGGCCCCGCACGCTGATCGCCTGGCTCGCCGAGGAACGCACCCCCACCCGGGCCAACCTCGCCCGTCTGGACGCCGCCTACTGGGACCTGCGCCGCCGCAACGTTCTCGCCGATCTCAAGCGCCGGCTGACCAACCGCGGCCGCGGCACCCGCATCGAGATCGACCCGGTCGACCAGTCCCAGGTGGACCGCCGACACCAACGCGATCTGGAGAGGCGCGACATCAACGTCCGCGGCAGCATCTGGGACCGGGCCGTCGATGCCTGGAGCGCCGGTGACCGCGAGGAGCTGGACGCGATCTGGGACGAGATCATCCAAGGTCTCGGCACCGACTGGGACGGCTACACCTACGTCTCCTCCGTCGGCTGGGCCGCCTGACCCACCCCGCACACGCACGAACGGCCCGGAGTCACACCAATTGACTCCGGGCCGTTCGCCATCACCGTAACCGAACGGGCGCATCCTCGTGCCGCCGCCGGAGACACGCCTCCGGCGCTGACGAGGCCGTCTTGCCCTTGATGGAGGTCAGTTCCCGATCTCAGCCCATCCACGGGCGAACGAAGAGTTCACCGAGGTGCAGTACGCGTAGGACCAGGTGCCGCTGCCGACCCGCTTCCACTGGCCGGGCACGGTCCGGCCGTTCTTGCACTTCGCCCAGGCCCGGAAGTAGCGGTTGCCGTCCGCGTAGCTGCAGTAGGTGCCGAAGGTGTTGCCGTCGTCCCACGGCTCACAGTCGGGCGCTGCGTTCGCCACGCTCGCGGATGCCTCCGCCGGTGCGGCGGAGGCGGCGTTCGCGGCCATGGGCTGCACCGCCAGTACGGCGAGGAGGACACTGCCCGTGAAGATGCGTCGGATGTTCACAGTTTCTCCCTGGACTCGTTCATGGACTCGTCGCCGCGCCGGCGACAGGACTGTGCGGCCTTGCTGCGTGCCGTCGTCAGCCTCGCTGCGTTCTCGACCGTGCAGTGAGACCAACTCATGGGCGGATCCGCTTCGATGCCCACATGGGTGTCACCGGTGGGCCGAACCCTCTTCAGACCGCCTCGGCCCTGACAGTGGCAGCTCTTCGGGCGACGTTCCACGCGTTGACCGTGTCCCGGACAACCTGGAGGCTGTCCGAGCTGGTCAGGGCCTTGTCCGGATTCCATCCCGGACAACGAGGACATGGCGAAATCGGCCTTCCCGCTCCCCGCTGGTGCTGGAGACCCGCAACACCAAGGTTCGCGGCTTGGTGGACGCCGCGGTCGAGGCCTGGACCGTCGGCGACGAACAGGCCCTGGACGCCGTCTGGGACGCCGGGACCAGCCGGGCAATGACCACCGCCATGCGACGCTCCGCCAGCCCATGGACGAACGGGTCGTTCCCCGCGGGCTCGACCCGCCCGTCGGGCCTTCGATACGAGGGCGCCGGCATCCCGCGTCACCGGCTCTCCTCCCGGCCGGCTGCTACATCGGGTGACCGGAGTGATCCCGCTGCCCCGCACCGCACCAAGGGCCCCGGCGTCCCGGGCGCCGCCCCCGAGCGGCCGCACGGCCCCTACGGCCGCCGGCCCGACCCCGGCAACGACGACGGCGTCGAGCCGGACACCGCCCCGCCCGCGGCCCCGGACGGGAGAGGGTTCGGAGATCACTGATGAACCGTCGGGTTCCAGGGCCCGCTCTCAACCGGACGGGCTAGGCTTCCTGCCAGGCCGCGCCAGAATGGGTGTGCGGAGTAGGCCCCGGTCCCCACATGGGACGCAGTACGGCCGGGGCCGCACCTCCACCCCAGCATGACCGCCCACTCGCTTCCTTGCAGAGAGGGGCGACATGAGCCGACCCTCCCACAGCGGAGAACGGGGGAGCGGGCACTGCGGCCGCGCCCCGAAGGTGGATGAGGTTCAGGCTGGTGCCCGGGGGCACTCGGCGTCGTCGCAGCAGAGGACCCGCCGATCGGGGGGAAGCCGGAGTGCGACTTCGAGCCGCGGTGATCGCCGGACATCCTCTGGACAGCGTTCGAACGCTTGGTGACACTGAGGGATCGTTTGGTGACGCTGGGAAGGGGTGGGTGTTCGTGTCGACGAAGTCCGTGCCCGGTGACGGGCAGCACGGCAAGGGCAGCAAGGGCGTCGTGGGCGGCGAGCCGCAGCGCGGCGCCGTCGCCTTCGTGAAGGACGTGGCCCGGGGCGTGCTGGCGCTTGGGCGCCGGTGAGCTTGCTCCCGCTGTTTGAGGACGGGGCCGGCCTAAGGTCAGCGGATCCGCTGGTCCTGGCCGGTCCCGCTCCCGCCTGCGATCTGGAAGCCCTCGCGTTGCTGCTGGCGCCGCCCGCGCTGCTGGGGGAGTTCATGCCCCGCTCGCCGTGGAAGGGCGTCGAGCGCGTTGCGGCCGAGATCCCGCAGGCGTTGCCCGGCTCGCTGCCGCGCGCGTTCTCCGGGGCAGTGGAGGCGGTGTGTGCGGACGCCGAGGTGATCGGTGTGCTGGTCTCCGGCGGGCTGGATTCCTTCGCGGCCTTGGTCCACGCGGTGCGGGCCGCCAGGGGGAGGCGGGTGATCGCCTTCACCACCGACCTGACGGACGATGCCGGTGGCAGTGCCGCGGCGGTGGTGCGGCGTCTGCTGGCAGCCCTGGAACTGCCGGTCGAGCTGGTGGTGCTGGACCCGGCCCGGGACCGGGCCGAGCCGGTGTGGTCGCCCGCGGGGCCGCGGCTGGACGCGTTGCCCGAGGTGAACGCCGCTGCCGCTGAGCGGGCGGCCGAGCTCGGCGTTCAGGTGCTGCTGTCCGGCGACGGTGCGGACGAGCTGCTGGGCGTCCCGCGCTTCGCCACTGCCGCGGTGGCTGCCCGCCGGGGCGTGCGGGCTGCTGCCCGGTACGCGGCCGATGTCGCCGCCTCCGGCCCGGGCTTGCCGGGCGAGATGGCCGCGGCGGTGGCCGGGTTGCTGCCGAGGAGGCTGCGGGCGCGGGCGTACTGGGCGGCGAACTGGCCTGCCTGGTGCGACCCGGTCGCCCCGGCCGTGCTGGCCGAGCCGTACCGGTCGGCGGCGACGGCGTGGGCACGGGAGTGGGTGGATGCCCAGGTTGCCGCGCATGCGGCGGCCGGGCGGTCGTGGGCCGAGGCCGACGCGCGGGACGCGGCCTTCCCCCGCGAGGCGATCCCGCCGGCCGGAGTGGTTGCGCAGGCGTCGCCGTTCCTGCACGAGGTGTTCCTGCCCGCCGCGCTCGCGCTGCCGCTGGGCGATCGCTACCACCCGAGCCTGCCGTCCGGCTATCTGCGGTGCAAGGCCCAGGTGGTGCGGCTGCTGCCGGCCGCCGCGCTGCCGGTACTGCCGCGGCGCAAGCAGTACTTCAAGGCCGCGCTCGCGACCGCGTCCGCCTCCGGGTGCCGCGCGCCGCGGTGCGTGTCGGCGGGGCTGCTCGACGGCCAGGTGCTGGCGGCCGAGAGCGACCCGGCGGTACTGCTGGTCGTCGCCGCGCTGGAGCGGTGGCTGGCCGGGGCCGAGGAGAAGGCCGCGGCCATCACCAGGGGCTGATCCGCTTGGTCAGGACGCCGCGTGTACCGGACGTCGTGGATCCCAAGGGGTGTCTAGGGGCGGCGGGTGAAGGAGTGCAGCCGGTCGACCTCGGTGAAACCGGCCCGGTCGTACAGGCGGTTGGCGGCGGTGCGGTCGCGCTCGGCGTCGCCGGGCGGGGCGTCGTCGTCGACGTAGAGGATCGCCTCGCGCGCGCCGAGCCCGGCGAGCAGGTCCAGGGCAGAGCCGAGCAGGCCTAGGCCCAGGCCCCGCCCGCGGGCGGGTGGGGCGACGCTGATCCACCACAGCACCCCGATCCCCGCGATCGGGCGGCCGATGGTGGCCTCCCCGAGGAGTTCTGCGCCTTCGCGGACTTCCAGGCGCTTGCCCGGCGGGTCCTCGCACTCGTTGACGGTGATGTGGGCGGCGTGCGGCAGCCCGGCGATCGGCAGATCCGCGCGCATGTAGCGCCACAGGTCACGACCGGTGAACCCGGCTTCTTGGAGTGCCCGGCGGGTGGCGGGGCGGTGACGGGCGGGCAGGCCCTCCATGCCGAGGGTGAGGGCGGAGGCGAACTCGAAGGCGTGCACCGTGCGCTGGCCGAGCCGGTCGAGCGCGCGGGCGACCAGGGCATCGGCCAGGGCAGGGTCCTCGCGGCAGTGCAGCCACAAGATGAACCCGGCCCCGTCGCCGGGACGGGCGGCGTAGGAGACGACACCGAGCACCGTGCCCGCCTCGTCGCAGATCACCTCGGTGACGGGCGCATCCAACTCGTCCCACCAGCCACCGTCCACCGGTGAGCGGCCGGCCAGCGCCTCGGCGAGCATCTCGGGGGTGGTCAGCGGCTGGCCGGGCAGCCGGTCTGCGCCCACCAGGTCGAGCACAGCCAGCTCGTCGCCTGCCGCGTAGGGCCGTACTGACATCTGCGTTGCCGCACGAGATGTTGTGATCGCCACGGGCTGCGTCCGCCTTTCTCGCCGGGTGTCTGCCCCTAAGCCTGCCTCCACCGCTGCCCTCGCGCCATCACCGTCGCAGCGGCGTCAGGCCGCCGCCCACTCCAGCCCGAGGTCTGCCAGCACTTGGAGCTTGTCCGCGGTCAGCTTCGCGTGCCTGCTCTTGCTGTTGCTCAAACACCTCGAGCCGGACTTCGGTGCCGTCTTCCAGCCGTTCTACGTGGGCCCTGGGGACCTTCACAGAGCCCGGTGCGGGCCCTTGTACTGCGGTCAGGGCCGCCACGCCCCGCTCGGCGTGATGCCGAGCTGCTCCAGGCGCTCGCTGCCCCTCCGCCAGGGCCGCCCAGACCTCCGGGGTGCGCTGATTGGCCAGCCACCTCCCGACGGGGGCGTTGGCCGGTGGTGGGCAGCTCGATCGGCCGCGAGGAAGAACAGCGCCGCGCCCTGGCCGCTTCGTGCGGCGCTGGGGCGCGGCGGGGGAACATCTTCCTGAGGGCCCGGCTGGGACTATGAGCGCTTCGCCGGACACCGCGTCTGGTCGGCATGACCCGAATCCGCGGCCACGTTGCCCGGAAGGGTCGGAACGTACAGCCCGGCAGCCCGACCAATCTGCATGACGTCCATCGTGGGCTGCAGCGGGGCCGGCTTCCAGCCGGTCACCTCCTGAATGAACCCGCTCTTGTCAGCCGTCGTCGTGTTCCAGCCTCGGTCCAGGACCGGCAGCCGAAGCCAGTTGATCGGCTCCCCGGTGTCAGCGTTCACAGGCGTCCTGTAGTGCGTGAGGAAGTCCTCCTCCTTGCACGGGCCGAACATCTTCGTCAGCTGAGGGTCGCGAGGCAGGGTTCGGGCATACGGCGCGCCCTCGAAGATGTCCACGAAAGCGGGCGTCGTGACGGTCCAGAGAATGGTGACCTCGCCGGGCCGATACAGGTCCGGCCAGCGCTCATGGGCCCTGTGCGCGTATCCATCCACCCACATGCGCCACAGGCCGGCGGCGCTCATCTCCTCTGGCAAGAAGTCATCAGTGATGGAGGAACCATCCGGCTCGGCGTAGAGGGCCAGCTCCCCGGTCTCGGTGTGCCCATATCGGCTGGTGATGATCCAGCGGGTGCCGGGCGGGTACGGCTGCACAGTGTTCCTGGTAGGAGGCATGAGGGCAGTTTGCCGAGAGACCACCGGGACACACGCCCAGTTTGCGGAACAGGACGTCTCCGAATCCGCGTGTGATCGGTCGACTCGTGAGCGGCCCGCTTGGTGACCGTGATCTAACAAGACGAACGGCAGACGAAGAGAGGGGGCTACCGATACCAGCAGCTCCCCCTCATCAGCCAGTCAGGCCAACGGCACCCCGCGGTCGGCGTGGACGACCGTCCCGTCCGCCAGCCCCACGTACGGCCGCATCCGCGTGTACGGGATGCGCTGCTCTCGCTCTACCCGCCGCAGCTCATCCGCTCGGATCAGGAACCGCGCGGGCGGGGCGCCGGGGGCCAGGACGTGGGGAAGCGGAGTCGCCCAGTTCTCGCCTCGCGTGACGAACATGCGCCAGTCACCAGGGAGCTCGATGCCCCAGCTGGTGATGGAAATCGGCTGGTCACCGGAATTGACCGCCTCCACGCTGACGAAATGATCGCCAAGGTCCTGACTGCCGTCGGGCAAGTCATAGACCGGGATGGAATTGGAGACCCGGACGACCACCCGGGGGCCGACGGGAGCGGGCAGGTAGCTCCCGATGTGGAAGCGGTTCTCCTGCCGGTTGTGGTTTCCGACCTGCACAGCGGCAGGGCCGCGGAAGACGTTGCCGACCACGCCCTGGCGGGCCGCGAACTCCTGCTGCTCGGAAACCAGCGCCTGAAGTCCGGCCGCGACCTGCTGCTGCTCGGCCTCCTCCAGGCTCTCCAGGAGCGACTCGAAACGGGTCTGCCACGATGCCTCCTGACGGAGGCGCGCCCGCTCCGTCCCACCAGCATCAGCTTCATCCAGCGCCTGCGCAGTGCGGTCCAGGCGCTCCAGCTCGGCACGCTCGCGCTGAGCGTCGCCGCGCCCTATGAGACGGGCCACACGTTGCCGCAGACCGGTCCATGCGTCGGTGCCGGCGGCTTGGACGATGGCGGTGCCGCCAGCCCCCGCCACGGCCATGAGTGCTTCGTTGAGCATGTGCCAATCCTTCGAGTCCGGGAAAGCCGACTCCTCAAGCTACGGCTGCGACGCTGAGGCTTGCGACCAGTGCCACAAGCTCCGCTGAGCACCCACGGTCGCCCCAGCTACGCTGAGCCGATGCCCGTCATACCCGCCCTGTTCCGCGAGGCCGAGACCGACCACCCCGCCATCGCCCAGTGGTGCTCCACCATCCTGGCCGGCGACACCGCCCGCCTGCTCCTCCTGGGGCCGCACTGGTCCGGCAAGTCGCACACCGCCTACGCCGCCTTGCGCCGCCTCCTGGCCGCCGGCTACCCCGAGGCGGACATCACCGTCCACCATGCCCTCGAGCTCAAAGGAACCTATGAGCCCGGCATGATCGAGAACACGACCAGGGTGACGGTGATCGACGATCTGACGGTCTCCGCCGACCTGGCACGGGAGACGACAGCGCCGCTGCAGACGGACTCTGCCGATATACAGGCAGCGATGGCGTTGGAGGCGGGAGCGCTGGCGGACGCTGTCGCCCGCCTGAGCCTGCTGCCTCGGCGCTCCTGGATCCTGATCGCATCCAGCATCGAGCAGATCATCGCGACGGTCGGCGAAGAGACCGCCGAACGTCTCCTTGCCGTCGCCGAGCAGGCTGAACTGGCGCAGAGGCCCCGACCGCGCCTGGACGGGTAGACCGCCGAGCGGGTCGACATACGGCACGGGCCCGGACTCTGACGCTTCGGAGACCGGGCCCAAACAGCGGTCCTGGCTGACCTCGCTGGTCGGGCAGACCGGGAAGAGCCGCCGCCAAGGCCCGGTCATGCCTTTGCCCTTCCGTGCCGACTGCTGATCGGAGCTGCACATGACCGAGTTTCCCGAAGGCGGCCGCATAGAAGCCGTTCCCGCCGAGTACGGCGGCTGTCGGCGTGGGCGAACGAGGCGAGGATGCCGCTGCTCACCGCGCGGCCGGGGGCGGCGTCCTCCGGCGTGATCACGGCCAGGGCCAGTCCGCCGGACTCGTCCTGGTCCGCCATCCATTGCTCGGCGGGGACTGCGCGGCCTCGGTGGCGCGTCGCCTCAGCTGAGCTTCCGAGTGTGTCAGCGCCGGCAGGGGCGGGCCGGGCTTTCCGGCCACTTCGTCCGCCCTGGGGGCCGACGGGCACTCGGACAGGTCAACGGCGTCCGATCGTGCTGCGGACGAGGGCGTAGGGAGTCACGCAGAAGGCAACGACGTTGCCGGCGACGAGCAGGGTGAGGAACAGCCAGTAGGCGAAGCCGTGGCCGTCGGATGAGGCGAGAAGGTACCCGTAGGTGAGGCTGATGAGGATGCCGGTGCTGGCGAGCCCGGCAGCCCAGCCCAGCACGCTCATGCCGAAGCCAAGACCGATGAAGGACCAGAACATGGCAGGACCGGCGAGGACCGCGATGGCCAGGACCAGCGGGGCGGTGATGTCCCGGTCACCGATGAAGTCCATGAGCTTCGGGACGGAGATGACGGTCCAAAAGCCGGTGTAGGCGACGGCGAGGACGGCGGCGACCATCGTGATCACACGGGCGGCACGGGTGGCGGAAGGGGCGTTCGCGGCGGCGGTCATGAGGCAGTGGACTCCCTCTACATACGGCGGGCAGGGTGATCGGCGCCGTTCCGGTATAGCCGACGCAGACCACCAGGGGGCGCGCTTTTGAGCAAGGCACCCAGGACCCGCGAACAACGCGCCACTCGAAGCGGTGACTCGACCGCGCCGCCCGCTGCGGTGGGGGAGGTGGAGGTGCTGGAGCCGGCCGAACTCCAGCGCCTGGTCCTCGCCGCCGTCGGCCCGTACGTCGACCGCGATGTCCTCGCCCGGCAGGTTGCCCGCACGGACCAGAAGGGCGAAGGCAGGGGGCGGTGAGCTCCCGGCGAGTGAGGCCCCCAAGGTACCGGCCTCGCCCTTGCAGGAGGGTGCTCACCGCCTGCTCAGGGTGTAGCACAGCGCTGTTCCGGCTTCCGGCCCGACACACACGGCACCGGGCCGTTGGCCTGCGGCGCGGGTGCGAGATGGTCGCCGGGCGCTCATGGGGCTCTATCGCTGTGCCCACCAGGTCCCCGCAGCCCCGCCCGCTGACGTGACCAGGGCGAGGAACCACCCGGGGATACGTTGGACGGTCAAGTGGAGTCCGCCAACGCGAAGTTCCAGAACGGGAGCGGGTGCGAGGGGTCCCGTGGTGCGACTGATCTTGTTGCCCTCTGTCCGGGGGTTGTACTTCCGGGGCCTCATGTCTTCTGGCTCCTGTCGCACGCCGTTGCGTGACATAGGTGGAGGAAGGAAGCACTGGGGCCGGGTACATGATGGTTGTCCAGACGAGTCGGGCATGCTGTCAGCTTCCATCGGGATCCAGGCAGGTGGGGCGCGGGTCTGGGGCTGCAGCGCGGTGCTCCGCCGGCCCACGGCCTGGGCCGGCAGGCCGGCGCTCGACCGCTCCCCGGCCTCGCGCAGTTCCTTGGGCTTTCGGCATGACTGCGCCGGTGTCCCGCGTGACCGGCTCTCCTCCCGGCCGCGCGCCGCATAGGGTGAGCGGAGTGATCCCGCTGCCCCCGCACCGCACCAAGGGTCCCGGCGTCCTGGGCGCCACCCCTGAGCGGCCGAACGGCCCCTTCGGCCGCTGGCCCGACCCTGCCGCCGATGAGGACACCGGCGAGCCGACCGCCGCCTGGCCCACGGCCCGGGACGGGAGGACAGGATGAGCACCGTGTGGCGGCGTGTTCTGACCGCGCTCGTGGACGAGGACTGCGACGAGGAAGAGCGGGAACACACCCTCGCGCTGGGCGCCGCTCACCTCGCCGTCACCCGTGCCGTCGACGGGCCGCGGCCCACGCCCGAGGACGTCATGCATATCGCGTTCTGGGAGTTCGCGCTCCTCCTCGATGCCGGCACCGCACGCTCAGCCCTGCGGGACGCCCAGGGAGGGGTAACCCGACCGGCCGCACCGCGTTGAACCCCGCATGACGACCACGACGATGCGCCTCACTTCCGTTGCCGGCGTGCAGCGCGACGGCGGAACGGTGCACCGGCCCGGCTCGGAGCCGATCTTCACCGAGCTCGCTCACCAGTGGAACCGTGCCGGCCGCCTCGTCCCTGGCCGGCGCGACGAGGAGTGGACTGCCCTGGCCCGCCCCTACCCGTGGCCCGGACGCTGACCAGCAGCAACTGCCGGACTGACCGGCCAAGCGTCTCCGCGGTGGCCCCCGCCCTGGCCCTTCGACGCCCCCGTGAACTAGAAACAGCAGGCGGCAGCCCAGGAATCGACCCTCGCCCCGGGGCGCTGTCACTCGGCCGTCCGCAGGTAGACGCGGGCGAAGCGGACCGCGGGCTCCAGCAGCGGCGCCGCCCCCCGGAGGTCGCCCAGCTCTTCGGCCCGGTCCGCGAAGTCGGCCATCGTCTCCAGCCACGCGGCCAGCGCCACCGCAGCCGGCGGATCCAGCGCGGCCATGTGGGCCGCCGAGCCCAGCGCCCCCGCGTGCGTCGCCCGCTCCGGGCTGTCGGGGTAGGCGAACGAGGCGAGGATGCCGCTGCTCACCGTGCAGTCAGGGGCCACCTCCTCCGGCATGAACACGGCCAGCACCAGCCCGCCCGACTCGTCCTGGTCCACCATCCACCGCTCATCAGCAGACCCAGCCGCCTCGGCAGCACGCCGCCGCAGCAGCGCCGCCGCCTCCCGCAACACCCCGGCCATACCTCCACCGTCCTCCCCCTCCAGCCGCGCCGCGCTCCGGAATCCGCAGTCGCGGCCCCGCGCTCACCCGGACGGGCTAGGCTTCCGTGCAGGCCGCGCCAGAATGGGTGTGCGGAGTAGGCCCCGGTCCCCGCACGCGGGACGCAGTACGGCCGGGGCCGCACCTCACACCGCTGCTACACCGTCGCCCACTCCAGTCCGAGTCCGGCCAGCTGCCGGAGCGCGTCCGTGGTGAGCTTGCCCCGCCGGCTCCTGGTGTTCGACAGAAACACCCCCAGCTTGATGGGGTGTTCCTGGTCGTCGACCACAACGGTCTCTGTGTGGGCCCGGGGGACTTTCACGTGCCCTTCGCGGTTCTTGTACTGGGCCAGGGCCGCGATGCCCCGCTCAAAGGCCGCCGAGACTCCCTTGCGGGTCTTCACCTCCTTCGCCGGCGCCTCCTTCTCGGTGGCGGGCAGGGGCTCAATGCCGAGTTCGGCCAGGCGTTCGCGCTGCCCTGCGCTCAGCTGCTCCCATCCCGTGCGTTGCGCGTGCAGCCAGGTGCCGATGTCCTGGCCGGCGACGGTGACGCCGGGCAGGATCTCCGCGAGGGTGGCCCCGTCGTCCAGCACCGCGGCGAGTGCGGCGTAGCGCTGCTGCCAGACGACCGGCCACGGCGGGTTCCAGTACGGGTCGATCCGCTCCAGCGCCTCCCGGCGCTCGGTGGCGCGTTCCTCGTCCTTGCCCAGCCCACCCGGCTTCCGGAGATTGGCCAGCCATTGGCCGACGGCCACCCCGTCGATGACCGCGTCCTTGGGCGCGACCAGGGTCCGGTGCATCGCGTAGTAGGCGCGGGCGGCGGAGAGGTTTTTGTAGAAGCGGGCGTCGGTGACGGACCAGACCATGCCCAGCTCGTCCAGGAGCTCTGCCCGCCATGCCTTCAGCGTTCCCGCGCGGAACGCGCGGCGCTGTTCGCTGACCCATGCCCCCAGCGCGTAGGTTCCGCCGTTGCCGCCGTTGCCGTTGCTCTCGGTCGCCTGGATCGGTACGACGGTGTCCATCGGCACCTGCGCGTGCCCCTCGGCCTTCACCCATTTGCGCAGGGCGTTGAGCCCGGACAGCCATACCTCACTGTCCGGACGCAGTACCCGGGTGCGCAGGAAGGCGGCGATGACGTCGGGGTTGCGCGGGAGGGAGAACCGCAGCAACGGCACCGCCGCAGCGCCCTTTCCGTCCTCGTCCTCCTGGCCCTCGTCCTCACCGTCGGCGGGCCGCCGGCCGCCGCCGACCCCGACCCCGGCCGCGGCCGCCCCGTCCCGCTCCTCGACTCCCTGGTCCTCGCCCTCCGCGCCTTCCCCGGCCTCGTCGCCGGCGGCGGGCTGCTCTTCCTCCGACTGCTCCGGCTCGTCTTCCTCACGCCCGGGATCGAGGGCGACCACCGAGGTGGCCTTCCCGCGGGAGCTGGCGGTGCGCAGGACCATGCGCTCGATGAGCCGGGAATCGTGTGCACGCAGCCCCTGCAAAACGGCTACAAGAGGCCGATAAGAGGCGGAAGCCATCATGTCCTCGGGGTCCTCCCCGGCCTGGAGGAAGACGGGCACGATCAGCCGCGCGACCTTCCCCTCGTCCGGGGCCTGCCGCAGCCCGCGGCCGGTGATCTGCACGATCTGCACCGGCGAGCTGCGGGTGTCGGCGAACACGACGCCGTCGACTCCGCGTTTGCCGCGGATGTCGACGCCTTCCCCCAGCACCTGGCATGACGCCAGGATCCCCAGGTCGGTCACCCACCCCTCCGCATCCAGCCCGTCGGCGAACCGGTCCAGCACCACCCGCCGGTGGGCGGCCGAGTGCTCCCCGCACAGCCACTCCGCCCCCACCCGCCCCGGGTAGGTCACCGGGTCCGTCTCGTGCAGCTCCGCGGCCGTCTCCGGCAGCGCCCGCGCGAACGCCATCGCCTCGATCGTGCGCCAGTGGAACGTCATCAAGTTCCGCGCCCCGGTGGTGTCCGCGTGCTTGAGCAGCGCCGCCTGCAGCGCCGCCAGCCGCCGGCCCCGCTGCTCCTCGGAGCCGACGTCCTCACCCAAAGCCTCCGGGTCCCGGATCTCCAGCACATCCACCTCAAAACTGGCAAGGATGCCCCGCTCCACACTCTCCATCAGCCCCAGCTCGTACAGAACCGGCCCGTACAGTTCGACGTCATCCATCGACGCCACCAGCCGCCCGCCCAGCGCCCCTGAACCGTCCTCAAAGCCGCTCCCGGCACCCTCCGGGCCCGGCCCTCCGGACCCTCGGGCCGGTGTCACGGCGGGTGCCCACAGCCGCGGTGTGGCCGTCATGTACAGCCGTCGCGCCGCCGGGATCCGCTCCTGGTCGTGAACGACCGCCCACGCCTTCCCAATTGCCCCACTTGTCCGGTGGGCTTCGTCCACGATCAGCAGGTCAAACGGGCTCATTTTTTGGCCGTACGAGCCGCGGAGGGCCTGTTCCAACACCCCCGGCGCCCCTGCGCGCTCCCCGTCGGCCGTGCCCTCTGCGCCGCCGTCCTGGTCGTCCTCCAGGCCCTGCGACACCAGCGACGCGTAGGTGGCGAACACCAGCATCGGCCCCTGGCCGGCCCACAGCGCCAGCTGCGTCGGGTTCGTCGTGCACCGCACATCGAGCGCTTCCAGCAGCGGGTCCGCCCCCAGCGAGCACACCGCCACCGCAGGCCCCGCATGTCCCACCGCCCGCCACGCCTCCACGGTCTGCGTCAGCAGATCCAGCGTCGGCACCAGCACCCCCACCAGCCCCCTGGGCACCATCCTGAGCGCCGCGGTGGCCGCCGAGATCGTCTTCCCCGAACCGGTCGCCGACACCACCTGCCCGCGCAGACCCCGGGCAGGCATCACCCCGTCCAGCGGCCCCGAAAGCCCCCGGATAACCGCATCCACCAACTCCACCTGATGCGCGAACAGTGGAATATTGCCCACCTTGCCAACCATTCCCCGACCTCTCCATCTCCGCAATCCGAAAACCAGCAATTCACCGAAAACGCAATTCCGTGAAAGGACCAGCGCGAGGAATCAGAGCGCGACTCAGTGCGACGGAATGAACGGTGCGACGGACACCGCCCCGTTCTCACCGACCACCACCCGCTCCGCCAGCTGTGCCAGCACCTCCTGCGGTGTCAGCCCGGCCCGGGAAGCGGCCTGCCGCAGCAGCCGGCCCGCCCCCGCCGGTACCCACACCTCGCCCTGCACCTCATCCGCGGCCGCACGCCGCTGCTCCAGGTGCGCGGCGTGCGCGGTGATGGCCCGCTCCCGCCGGACCGTCCGCTCCGCCGCCCAGGCCGAGCCGGCGCTGTCCCGCTCCGGCTCGTACACCGCCCACCCCGACGCCTCCATCAGCGCCTGCACCCGCCGCCACTCGCCATGCTGCGCTGCCCACCGCTCGGCGAGCTCCTCCGGATCCGAGGCGACCAGGCCACGCTCCACCGGCCCCTCAGACCGCAGTTCCTCGGCCGTCTCCCGCTCCCGCACCGCCGCCTGGGCAACCGCCTCGGCCACCCGCGCCGCCGGCATCCCAGCGCCCTGCCGCCGCACCGCGTCCCGGGCGATGTCCTCGCTGCTCCAGATCACTGGCCGGCCTCCCTGCTCACGAGACGCGCCCGGAACGCCCCGGACGGGGCGTGTGCGGGTGGTTGTAGGGCTGGTCGTCAATCCAGGTGCGCGCGTTGCACTTGTGCCAGCCCTCCGGTTCCTCGCGCCGCGGCGCCTCGCCCTCGAAGTGGTCGGCCTCGCGGGTGCAGAGGATGACGTCACCAGAAGAGAACTCGATGGTGCGCGCGGTGCACAGACCCCCGGCCTCGCCCAACGCCTCCAGCACCCGGCGCCGCTCCATCGTGTTCGGATGCGTGCGCGGCAGCACCGTCTCCCGGACGAACACCTCCAGCCGATGGCAGCCCGGCTCATGGCTGCCGTTGCACTCGGCCGGGCTCTGTACCAGGCTCAGGCCGTAGTGGTCGAGGTAGGCCAGGAGAAACACGGCCAGGGCCCGGCCGGGATCGCTGGCGTGCTCAACCCCGGGCGGCTCGCTGGTCCAGCCGAACGTGGCCTGGTGGGGCCGGGGCCGCACGCCACCGTTATGCGGGTCGGGGAAGACCACGGCACGAGTGAAGAAGTCGTCCAGGCGGCTGAGCAGTTCCCCATCCGGGTCGTCGACCTCCCGGCCGCGCACGGTGGCGACGGCGGCCTCCAGGATCGTGGTGAGGTACCGCCGGCGGGCCTCCTCCTGCTGCCGCATCTCGACCGACAGGCTCTCCTCGGTCACCTGCACCACCCGGTACATGCCACGGTCCCCGTACAGGCCATCCGGCCGCTCCAGCACCCGCCGCGCCTTGGCAACGGCCTCTTCGACCGACCGCCCGTAGGCATAGTTGGTCGTCACAGAAGCACCGGGATGCGCCGGATCGGTCCGCTGCGCCACGATCCGGTAGCGGATCAGCTCCGGACCCGGCCCCGCTTCACCGCTCTCCCGCGCCCACTGCTCCAGCCGCTCCTGGTGCCAGCGCTGCACCGCCGGATCACCATCGGGGGAGTAGGTCAGCCACCCCGCGTCGAGCATCAGGCTCCAGATGCGCCGCAGCTCATCCCGCCGGAGCGCCGCCAGCTGTTCCTCCGTGCTGAGTGCCCGCACCGAGTCCTCGCTGGGCTCCAGTCCACCCGCGGCGACCAGCCGCTCGTGGATTTGCTCCACCGTCATCCCGAAAACCTCACGGTGGATTTCCTCCCGTGCTTCAAAGCGCATTTCGAAGCTCAAGCCTCGGGATGGCTGAGAGGGGGATTCGGCGCTTTTCTCGTCCGGCATCGGCTAGCCTTTCCCTGTGAGAAATTCCGAGGGCTTCCCGCCCCTGGGGGTAGTGCCGTAGTTCCACGAACTCTACCCCTGCATCACGGAGTGAGGCAGCAGGTTGACGGAAGTGGACCCGTAAGGGTGGTTCCTGGTAGGGTCTGGCGTGCAAGACCACGGCAAGCCGGTACCCTGGAGGTCTGGTGATAGAAGGTCAGAGCCTGGCGGGCCGTCACCTCGCGCCCCAGCCGCCGTCAGCAACAGACACACCCTCACCCCTCCCCGCAGCCAGCCCGCTTGAAGCCTCACAGGACGCAACCCGCACCCGCTGAACCAACCAGCATTCCCCAATCCGGCCGCGCATGAATTCCGGAGGAATTCACAAAACAATTCCGGAGGAATTGTTTCACCCGCCGGAGGCGGGTGCGTCTTTACGATCCGTAGGAATCGTGCGTCGTTCCTCCGGAGGAGGACGCGCGC
>NZ_JBEOXS010000096.1:0-18571 GCF_040296705.1 Streptomyces sp. NPDC002055 | reverse complement strand
ACCCGCACCACGACGGCGCGGCACCCGACCGACCAGCCCCCACCCCCTCCGAGGAGGACCCGCCGGAGGCAGCCTTTCCGCCCCCGCCGGCACCCAACCGACCTCACGTTCGAGATGTCCGCGGACCTGTGCCTACGGTGCGCTCGACGAGCACCGACTACGAACAGGACTGGGGAACAGGTGAGCAACGCAGCGACACCGCCGGTGAGTGCAGCGGAGCTTCGACGGCGAGTCCGAGCCGTCGAAGCGCTCAAGGCCAAGACGCGAGAAACGGCCGTGGCGACGGTGTTGTCCACCCGCGAGGGCGCGGAGAAGGCAGCCCTGGCGAAGGAGGAAGCCGACCTGGCGGCAAGGGAGGCTGCGGCGGCGGCCCTACGGCTTTTCGACAACGACGCGGACCTAGTGGCGGAGTTGCTGGGGGTATCGGCAGAGGAGCTGGAACGGGACGCGAAGCCTGTTACCGCTGCTCGCGCGAAGGAGGTGATCGAGGAGCTACGGGCACGTGCCGACCGTCCGCGCACCCGCCGCACCCGAACCTCCCGGACGGAGGCAACAGCGGCTCCCGCCGCGCCGGCCGCGGTTGTCTCCGCCGATGACGGAACGGTCGATGCCGCCTGAACAAGACGGCCTCGGACCCGGACTGTTCCCGCTCGCAGCGGTACGGTCCGGGCCCGAGGCCGTTGACGAACAGCTCTCCCTCATCGGAGACCCAACGCCCGTTCGTGTGCCCGCTGTTGAGTGGACCGTGTGGCTCACCGACGATGCGGTGCGGTCTCGATACTGGGCGAAGGTCTACCGAACGACCTCGACCTCCGGCTGCTGGTTCTGGACGGCGGGCATCTCCAGCACGGGACATGCCAGTTTCCGGGCGGCTTCACGACCCGGCCGCACCCGACGTGGCACCGTACCTGGCCATCTGTACGGATATCAGCTCGTGCACGGTGTCATCCCGCGTCTCGGCTGGGGCAACGACAACCCCACTGTGTGTCACACCTGCGACAACCATTCCTGCCAGCGGCCCGAGCACCTACGCCTTGGTACGCCCGCTGAGAATCGAGCCGAGTGGCTGGCCCGCCGGAAGGACCCGGGAAGCCCGCTGGCCGACCTCCGAGGTCCTGCCGGTCGGTCGCGTGCCATCGGAGCCGCCGTCCGCGCCGGCCAGGAACGCGGGGAAGGTGAGTCCGGAGTCGTCGCGCGCATCGGTGCAGCTATCGCGGCGGGTAGGCCACTGAGCCTGTGGTGATCTCCTGACCACCACCGCGGCGCAGGGCGCGTCCCCCTCCGTTACCGTCGAGACGTCGCACCGCAGGTTGCGGGCGCGTACGTGTCAGAGGAGTGACGTCATGCCCAATGTGCACCCCAGCCACAGCGGCATGCCGTCGCTGTACAACGCCGAGGTCAGCAGCTACCGCGGCCGGTGGACGATGTCGGTCATCGGCCCTGACCGCGCAGTCGTAGCGGGGCCCAATATCGACCTCGGCCCTGCGGATGTTCTGACCGAGGCGCATCCCGACGATCCGGGGCGGTACCTGATCGCCGTCGAAGGCGAGGTGCCGGTCCTCCCGAGGGAGGCAGCGGTACAGCACCTGGAGAAGCACGGGTTCGTGGTCGCAGCTAGCGCGCGAGGCGACGCACGTACCGATGAGGGCTGGACGCAGGTCGCCACGGCGCTCTGGACAGCACCGTGCCAGCCCACTGCGTGACCGCAGCCGATTGGCACGGCGCGTCAGGGCGCCGCAGGTGAGTCACTGCCGTACTTCAACGGGTAGAGATCGTTCCGACCTCGTCGGCCGGCATGGTCGGCGGATCGAAGACTGGGCTCGCATCGGCCCGCCTCTGGCGTCGCGAGGACGACCGCCACTGCACCGAAACTGCCTAGTGAAAGCGGGCTGGCTGCCTTGTGATCACTGTTGGTTAGGCTGTGCTCATGCCACGTGTACGACTCTCGCTTGTTGCTGCCCTCGTCGGGATGACCGCGCTCACCGCCTGCTCCTCCGACGGCGGCGAGTCCACCTCGGCCACCGGCTCGTCGGGCGGTGATAAGGCGGCCTCCTCGGCGGCCCCGAAGCCGATCACGAAGAACCTCCCCCAGGGAGCCATCACCCAGGCGCTGCTGGGCGAGGGTGAGACGCTGCCCGGGTACTCCCCGCACGACGGCAAGTCGGTGACGGAGGAGGGGGAGTACTGCAACTCCACGGAAGAGGACTCCATCCCCAAGGGATGGGCGCTGGGCAGCAACGCCGACTACGAATACAACGGTTCCACGCTCAACATGGCCTCCGTGGACATCTGCCTCTTTGACACGGCCGAGGACGCACACAACGCCTACATGTCGTGGAAGGGCACCGAGACGAGCAAGGAGCAGCCCACCAAGCCGTCCGTGGGCGAAGAGAGCACGCTCGTGATCAACCCGGGCGCCAGCGAGGACAGCGTCTACGGGTACAGCCGCTCGGGCAAGGCCAACATCCGCGTAAAGGTCGACGGCAACACCGGCGGCGACCCCTCGGGCGCGCAGGCCATGCTCGCCGCGACACTGAAGCGCCTTCAGCAAGTCCAGGACGGGAAGCCCGCCACGGTCACGGCCGCAGACGAACAGAACACCGCCGGCCAGTAACCAGGCACAGCCGAGTGATGGCGCACGACGGCGCCACAAGAACGGACGAGGCGGAGTTCCTTCCGCATGGCAACCATGCCGAGCACGCTGCCCCTCGCCCGCTACTCCTGGGTGACTCGCCGCAATGTCCCGGCCGGGGCTCGCAAGACGGAACCGATACGTCTTCCCCCGGCCATCTGGCACCGCGTGCGTGGGCCTGCCGGTCCACGCACGCGGCAGATCCGGTCCCGTGAACCGCACCTACTCGTCAGTACCGGCGGCTGGGGAGCTGCCCTCCAGATGCTGGCGGATGGTGACGTACTGCTCGGGCTCCCACTCCGGCGAAGCCGCCAGTTGCTCTCGGACCCAAGCATCGATCTTGTGGTTCAGTTCCTCATCGCACGTGTCCATACTGGTGCTCCCTGTGAACACACCAGGTCAGAGCTACCTGGTTGTCTAAGTGCAGTGGCACCAGTGGCACGCGGAGTAGCCGACCGACAGCAGAACGGGCACATCGCGCCGCCGCGCTTCCTCGAAAGCCTCCGGCGCCCAGGGCCACCAGTCGACCGGATTGTCAGCGTGCTGAAGAAGATAAGGCGAGGTCACGCCAGCCAGCCGGTTCATACGAGCCAGCCTCTCACAGTGCCCCACCTCGTCAGCGAGGCCCGCGCGGGCTCCGCCCCGCTCGGCCGAACTGCACTTACCGGGCATCGTCACACGGCACAGGCCCGGCTCAGGCGATGGCAGCGATGTCGCCATCGTCGAAGTAGATGGCCTGGTGAAGACGTCCGCCGAGCGCGACGGCGAAACGTGCGAGAACGTCCTGCCCTGAAACGTGCCCCCGCTCGATCTGCGACACGCGCCCCTTGGTGACGCCCATACGATCGGCCACGTCCTGCTGGGTGAGTCCGCGGGCTCGTCGCAACTCCGCCAGACGGCGCCCGGTCATCTCCGCGAGGAGCTCCTCCTTACCTTCCCGCACCGCCTCCTCACCGCCGGCGCGGGCAACATTCTCAGCGCGGATGTCCTGCCAGCGCGTGTAGCCGCTCACGATCGCCCTCCTTCTTCCTGGGCTCGTTCCTTCACATAGATCTCGTATCGCTCTTCAGCCAGCGGAATGGCCTCCTGATACCACTCATTCCACCGCCCCGCTTTGTCCCCCGCCACCAGCAGAATGGTGCAGCGCCACGGGTCGAAAGCGAACAGGATCCGCACCGTGCCGGGACGCAATTCCTTCAGGTTCGCCATCGAGGAGCCGTGAATAGTGTCCACCAGCGGACGTCCCAGCCCTGGCCCGCCCTCCGCCAGCGCATCCAGCGCCTGAACCACTCTGGCGTGCGCTGGGCCCTCAAGGCAGTCGATCCACTCACGCACCTCGTCGACGAGGAAGATCTCCCATTCGGCATCCACCCGGTGGAGTATAGCAAACGCTATACTCCACCGCCCGTGCCCATGCCCGACGGAACCAACCTCTACCGCTCAGTGAGATCGTGGACGGATGGTCGTCGTGAGCCCGAACGCCTCCAAACGGCACAACCGGCTGGCCCGGATCCTGGCCAACGCCCTGGACACCGCCGCAGGCCCGGACTGGAACGCCGACACGGACTTCGACGTCCGCCTGCAGGACGTTCCGCTCACCAACCGCCGCCCGGACGTCATCGTCTACCAGGCGGAGACCCTCGACCTCACGCCCACCCGCCCCGAACATCTGCTCCTGGTCGTCGAGGTCGTGTCGCCCGGCTCGGAGACCACCGACCGGATCGTGAAGGTGGACCAGTACGCCCGGCATCCCCTTCTACTGGCGGGTCGAACAGGCTGCCACCGGTGTCCCCATCGTCTGCACCTACGTTCTCGACCCCGCCACCAAGGCCTACCGGGACGGCGACATGTTCACCGGCGTGATCAAGGCTGCCGTGCCCTTCTCCGTCACCGTCGACTTGGGAACCATCTGACAGCCCGCCGAACTCAGCCAGGAAGCGTTGCGCGTCCGGATGGATCTCGAACTCGTCGTGCTCCTGCAGCACGCGCTCCCACTCCGCCGTCGGCACCGAACGCCCCGGACGCCAGCCCGCCTTCCGTAGCAGCCGCTCGGTCTCCGTCGACCACCGCTGCCCGGATCCGCTCTGCATCGCTCAGTCACCGCCGTATCGCTAAGTCACCGCCGTGATTCCCAACCGGTCCAGCACACATGTTGGTATGACGGACACGGTGGACGCGACCCCGATCGATCCCCTGCCCGGCGTCGGGCCATCAGGCCAGATAGCCGCCGTCGATGTCGAGGACGGCACCCGTGACGAATGACGCCTGTGGACTGGCGAGGAACACGATTCCCGCCGCGATCTCCTCCGGGCGGCCGAAGCGGCCCATGGCGTTGGCCGCGCGCCGAGCGTCCGCGAAGGGGCCGGTCGGGGGGGCATGTCCGTTGCCACCGAGCCGGACTGGACAACGTTGACGGTGATGCCCCGGGGCGCCAGGTCCCGGGCCGCCCCCATTTCCGCAAGGCTGTCGACCGTTACGTGGAGGGGCCCGCCCAGCACGCTCTCGACGCACTCCACGAGCCCACCGCGCGCGCCGTCGCCGAGCGGCTGCTGCGCGGCGCTGCCGAGGTCACGACCGCACCGGACAACCCTTCGGGCGGCTGCCTCATCGTGCAAGGAGCCCTCGTCGCGGGAGGCCAGGGAGCCGTGGCCCGTGAGGAGCTGGCCGCACGCCGGCGCGCCGGGGAGGACCGCCTGCGCGAACGGTTCGAGCGGGCCGAGGCCGAAGGTGAACTGCCGGCCGGCACCGATGCCGGGGACCTGGCCCGTTACATCGCGATGGTGTCGTACGGGATCTCGGTCCAAGCGGCAGGGGGCGCCGGCCGGGAGGAACTCCACCGGGTCGTCGACATCGCTCTCAACGCCTGGCCACGCCACGCCACGGGCGCTCCTGCACCATGAAGCCTGAGACCGCTCGGGCGCCGTCCTGACGCGGCCCGGACGGCCGATCGGGCGGGACGGGGCGGCGTTCCGTCGGGACCACGCGCAACCGACATGCCGTCAGGCCGAAATGGGAGGCCGACGATGCCGTGACCCCGAAGGACGGTGTGCAGCGCGAGCCAGTCGCAACCGTCGCATTCGGTCGGACACCAGAAGCGGCACGACGGCTTCGCCGCGACCGGTGCATCATGGGACCCGGACGCCCGACGGGACCTACGCGGAAGAGCGGACTGGTACGTGACACGCATCCTGGTCATCGGTGGCGGAATTGCCGGTACGGCGACCGCGCTGGCCCTGCACAAGGCGGGATTCGACGTCGCCGTGCACGAAGCGCATCGTGACACGGCCGAGGACATCGGGGCGTTCCTGACCCTGGCGAGCAACGGAATGCGTGCGCTGGCGCAGCTCGACGCCTCGGACGTGGTCACCGCGCTCGGCTTTCCGCTGCGTTCCATGCGGCTGCTCGACGACCGGGGCGGCGAAACGGCCCAGGTGCCGCTGGGAGAGGCCGACGACACGCTCCTGCGGTACCGGTGCCTGCGCCGGGGCGAGTTGAACGCCGCCCTGCAGGCCGAGACCCTGCGCCGGGGCATCGGACTGTCGCACGGCGCACGGCTGGTGTCCGTGGAGAACGGCCCGGGCGGGGTGACCGCGCGCTTCGCCGACGGCAGCGTCGCGACCGGCGATCTGCTCGTCGGTGCGGACGGCCTGAACTCGACCGTCCGGCGATCGATCGCGCCCGGCGCCGAGCCCGTCCACGCGGGGCAGAGCGTCTACTACGGCTACACGCGCGGCACCCCGGCGGCGGAGGACACGGGGCACATCACCATGGTGCGGGGCAGCAGCACCGCCTTCGGCTACGCGGTCTCGCCGGACGGGGAGACGTACTGGTTCGCCCGGGTCGGCGGGGACCCCGTCCCCGCCGGGGAACTCGCAGACCCCGCACCGTCCGCTTGGCGGCAGCGGCTCGTCGGGATGCTGCGCCGGGACGCCACCCCCGCCGCGGACATCGTCGCGGGGTCCACCGACGACCTCATGGCCACCAACGCCACCGAGATTCCGCTCGGCACCCCCTGGCACTCCGGACGGACGCTGATCATCGGGGATGCGGCGCACGCGGCCTCACCGGCGACGGGCCAAGGGGCCTCGATGGCGCTGGAGGACGCCGTCGTCCTCGCCAAGTCCCTGCGGGACACGCCCGATCTCGACAGCGGGCTCTCCCTCTACGAGGCGTGCCGCCGCCCGCGGGTCGAGCACAACATCACCGCCAGCGGACAGATCTCCCGCGGAACGCGCACCGCTTCGCGCCCCGGCGGGGCACCGGCGCCCCAGCGTCCCGGCGACGACACGCTGGCCCACCAGTTGGACTGGAACCTCGATCTGCGCACCGTCGTCCCGCCCGTCACGCGAACCGGATGATCCGTTTCCACGTTCGGTGACCGCATGAGGCGAGCGGGCCGGGCCACGCCCGCGGCCCGGCAGCGGGCCGTCCGGGCCCGCGCTCACCGGAAGCAGCCGTTGCACTCCTCCGGAGCGGCCGCAGCGCTCACCCGGAGCCGCCGCAGCGCCGCGGCGATGACACCCGTCCGACGGCGCCCCTCCGGCGGCCCGGCGCGACCGGACGAACCGGCAGCGCGGATCAGGCGTGCTGCGCCCCGCGTGCCAGCAGCATCAGGGCGTCGACGAGTTCCTCGGCGGGCAGGCCGGTGGCGAGGCTGCGCAGTTGCAGTCCGAAGACCAGCGCGACGGCGGTGCTCGCCAGGCGCTCGGCGTCCGGTACGCCGAGACCGGTGAGGATCCGGGCGGCCAGCTGGTCGTACGCGGCGAAGCACTGCGCGGCCGCGGTGCGCAGCCGCTCGTCGCGGCCGGCCTGGACGTAGAGCTCGAAGGGTGCGATGTACCTGCCGTCGGTCTGCGTGCACCCGGCGACCTGGCCGACCGTGGCGGAGGCCCGGTCGACGTCCATCCCCTCGGTCTCGCACTGGTCGGCGAGCTCGGTGAAGCGCCGGGTCTCCTCGGCGACGAAGTGCAGCAGGCTCTCCCGCAGCAGCTCGTGCTGGGTCGTGAAGTGGTAGGTGACCGAACCGAGGGAGACCTTGGCCTCCTCGGCGATCCGCCGGTTGGTGACCCCGGCGACGCCGTCCTCACCAATGATGCGCAGGACGGCGTCGATGATGCTCTGCCGGGTTCCGGAGGACTTGGACATGGCGGTCATTGTGCCACCGGCGCGGCGGCGGTGGGACGGCGGTAGCCGAGGTCAGCGGGGCCGTACCCGCCACGGACGCCCCCGGTCGCGCGGTGCGGGCGGGCGCATGCGCCGCGGTTGACACGGTCACCCCGCCTTCATGCTGTTCGTTCGAACGAACAGTATTCGAGAGGCTCGCACCATGCGCATCGCAGGATCAACCGTTCTCCTCACCGGGGCCGTCGGCGGCATCGGCCAGGCCCTTGCTCGCGACTTGGCCGCCAAGGGGGCCGAGCTGATCCTCTCCGGGCGCCGCGCCGAGCCCCTGGAGGCGCTCGCCGGCGAACTCGGCGCCCGGGCGGTCACCGCCGATCTCGCCGACCCGGACCAGGTCGACCACCTCGCCCGGGCCGCCCGCGACGCGGACATCGTGATCGCCAACGCCGCGCTGCCCTCCACCGGCGATCTCCTCGACTACACGCCCGAGCAGATCGACCGCGCGCTGACGGTGAATCTGCGCGCCCCCGTCATGCTGGCCCGCGCGCTCGCACCCCGGATGGTCGAGGCGGGCCGGGGCCACATCGTCCTCGTCGGCTCGACCTCCGGGAAGACGGCCACCAAGTACTCCTCGCTCTACAGCGCGGCCAAGTTCGGGCTGCGCGGCTTCGCGCTCTCCTTCCGCCAGGACCTGCACGGCACGGGGGTGGGGGTCTCGCTGGTCCAGCCCGGCGCCGTCCGCGACGTAGGGATGTTCGCCGCCACGGGCGCCACCCCGCCCACCGGCGTGCGCATGGTCTCCCCGGCCCAGGTGGTGGCGGGAGTGGTCCGGGCCGTCGAGCGCGATCTGTGCGAAGTCAATGTCGCGCCGGTGGAGTTGAAGGTGCTCAGCGCCCTCGCCGGGCAGTTCCCCGGCTTCGCGGAGAAGGCACAGCGCGGCTCCAGTGCCGAGCGCACCATCAACCAGGTCGCGGCGGCCCATCGGGACCGGCGGTAGCCGGCTGCCGCGGCGCCGCCGGAGGCCACCGGGCGGCGCCGCCACGGGAGCACCGTTCCCGCCGTGCCACTGCCCGCCGGACCAGGCGCCGCGCAACGCCCTGCCGGAGCGCTCAGGCCACCCATCCGCTGGTCAGCGTCTGCACCGCCGCACCGTCGAGGTCCTTGAGCTTCGCCTCGGCGAAGGCGCGCGCGGCGTCCGAGGGGAGCACCCGGAAGGCGGGCCGCTCGGCCGCCAGCAGCTCGACCATCCGCCCGGCCACGTCCTGCGGGGTCTGTGCGTGGGCGAAGGCGCCACGGGTGCGCTCCAGATAGGCGGACAGCGCGGGGGCGTACGGCCCGGCCTGCTCCAGGACGTCGTCGCGGACGCCCACGTTGCTGACGAACTCGCTGGCCACCGCACCCGGCGCGACCACGCTGACGGACACACCGGCCGTCGCCGCAACCGGCGCGAGGGACTCCATGAAGCCCTCGACCGCGAACTTGGCGGCGCAGTAGGCCTCGTTGAAGGGCTGGCCGATCAGGCCGCCCACGCTGGTCACGGTCACCACCCGGCCCTTGCTCGCCCGCAGCAGGGGCAGGGCCGCCTTCGTCACGTGCAGCACGCCGAAGAAGTTGACCTCCATGACGGCCCGCACGTCCTCGACGCTCTCCTGCTCGAGGGTGCCGAGGTGACCCGCGCCGGCGTTGTTGACCAGGGCGTCCAGCCGGTCGACGCCGGCCAGGCAGGAGGCGATCGAGGCCGGGTCGGTCACGTCCAGCGCCCGGACGTCGACGGCGACCGAGGCCTCCTCGGCCGCCGCCCGCAGCGCGCCCGCCTTGGCCGTGTCGCGCATGGTGGCGATCACGTGCCAGCCGCTCCGCGCGGCGGCGACGGCGGTGGCCAGGCCGATGCCGGAGGAGGTGCCGGTGATCAGGACGGTCTTGGTGCTGGTGCTCATCTGCGGACCCATCTACTTATGAACCATAACTAAGGTTGGGCATAACTATGGGCCCCGTTATTTCACGTTGTCAAATACATCGGTAGACTGCGCGGCATGTCCCATGCACCGGATGAGCTGACCAGGGAGATCGTCGGCCTCATCGCGGCCATCACCCGCCGCTACACCCAGGAGGCCGAGGCCGCCGCGTCCGCGCACGGGCTGACCCCGCTCCAGGCCAAGGCGCTGCTCGCCGCCGAAGAGCCGGTCCCGACGCGCCGGATCGCCGACCGGCTGCACGCGGAGCCCTCCAACGTGACCGCCATCATCGACCGGCTGGAGTCCCGCGGCCTGGCCGAGCGCAGCCTCGATCCGGGCGACCGCCGCGTGAAACGCGTCGCCGCCACCGAGGCCGGCCGCACCGTCGTCACCGACCTCCGCGCCCGGATGCCCTTCGCCGCCGCCCCGCTGGCCCAGCTCAGCACGGAGCAGCGCGAGTTCCTGCGTGAGCTGCTGCAAGGGGTCCTGGACGCCTGACACCCGCCGACGGGCAGCCGCGCTCAGCGTGGCGAGTGCCTTGAGAGAGGTGACTCCTGCGGGCACGCCGCCCCGCAGGCCCGGCGCGTCCGGCACGCGCGCGAGAGCCGGGTCCGCAGGTCAGCGGTCGTGGCCGGTGCTGCTGCGCGGTGTGTCGGCGGCGTCGTCCGGGTGGCCGGGGCGTGCGGTGGCCCCGGTGTCCGGCGCGGGGTTCGGCGTGGTGTGCGGCGTCCGCTCGGCCGTGGAATCCGTCGCCGCCCAGCTGCCCAGCAGGCGCAGCGCGTGTGCGGAGGGGGTGTCGGGTTCGGCGGTGTAGAGGTAGAGGGCCCGGTCCGGGTCGTCGGGCAGGGGGAGGGTCTCGTAGTCGAGGGCCAGCTCGCCGACGACGGGGTGCCGGTAGTGCTTGGTGCCGTGGGTGTACTGGAGCACGTCGTGGTCGGCCCACCACTGGCGGAAGTCCTCGTCGTGCACGGACAGCTCGCCGATCAGCTCGGTCAGGCGGGGGTCGTGCGGGTGGTGTCCCGCGTACAGGCGCAGGACGGACACCGTGCCGCGGGCCGCGGTTTCCCAGTCGGCGAGCAGGTCACGGGCGGCGGGGTCGAGGAAGATGAACCGGGCGAGGTTGCGGTCGCGGTGCGGCAGCGCGTCGAAGTCGGTGTACAGGGCCTTGGCGAGCGGGTTGGCGGCCAGCACGTCCAGCCGGTGACCCATGATCATCGCGGGGATGTCGGACAGGGAGTCGAGCAGCCGCAGCAGTCCGGGCCGTACGCGCTGCGGCGGCACCGCGCGGCGGCGGGCCGAGCCCGGCCGGGGGCAGGCCAGGTCGAACAGATGGGCGTGCTCGGCCGCGTCCAGGCGCAGCGCGCGGGCGATGGCGTCCAGCACCTGCGCGGAGGCGTTCACGCTGCGCCCGCGCTCCAGCCGCACGTAGTAGTCGACGCTGATGCCGGCCAGCCGGGCCACTTCTTCACGGCGCAGTCCCGGCACCCGGCGGGGGCCGGTGTCCGGGCCCAGGCCGGCCTCGTGGGGGCTGGTCCGGGCCCGGCGCGAGCGCAGGAAGTCGCGCAGCTCGAGGTTGGGCTCACGCCCTGCTGACGTGCTCATCCGTTCAGCGTAGGTGGGTGCGTGCTACTGCGGCGCGGTGGAAGGGGGGCCTGACAAACCCCCTTTCCAGGCGCCCGGCGTGGTCCCCGTGATGGTCTCCTGGATGGTGCCTCCCGTTCGTATCCGCTCTTGAAAGGGACCACCATGTCCAAGCCCCTGATCGTCATCACCGGTGCCAGCTCCGGCATCGGCGCGGCCACCGCCCGCCTCCTGTCGGGCCAGGGCCACCCGCTGCTGCTGCTCGCGCGGCGGCTGGAGAAGCTGGAGGAGCTCGGTCTGCCCGAGACCCTGTGCCGCAAGGTCGACGTCACCGACCGGGACGCGCTCCGGGACGCGGTGCGCGAGGCCGAGGAGCGGTTCGGGCCGGCGGACGCGATCGTCAACAACGCCGGTGCGATGCTCCTGAACCGGATCGCGGACCAGGACGCCGAGGAATGGGACCGGATGATCGACCTGAACGTCAAGGGCGTGCTGTACGGCATCCGCGCCGTCCTTCCCGGCATGCTCGCCCGCGGCAGGGGGACGATCATCAACGTCAGCTCCGTCGCCGGCCGCAAGACCTTCCCGAACCACACCGCTTATGTGGGCACCAAGTTCGCCGTCCACGCCATGTCGGAGAACCTGCGCGAGGAGGTCGCCTCCTCCGGCGTGCGCGTGGTCACCATCGCGCCCGGCGCCGTGGAGACCGAACTGCTCTCCCACACCAGCGACGAGCGGATCAAGCAGGACTACGAGGAGTGGAAGAAGTCCGCCGGGGGTGCCCTGGACAGCCGGTCCGTGGCCGAGGCCATCGCCTACGCCTACCACCAGCCGCAGAGCGTCACCATCCGCGAGATCGTTCTCGCCGCCACCGGCCAGGAGGGCTGACCGGCACGGCGTCGCGAGAACGGCCGCCCTCGACGAGGCGCCGTCCCCGTCCCGGACGTCTCCCCTACGCCTCCCGTCCTGTCCCATCCAGCCGTTCATGCGAGTTATCCACAGGGTGCGCGGAAATCTCGTAGACGCGGAAGACTTTCCGTAGGCGACACCACTGGTGGAGGGGGAGGCCCATGACGGGCTCACTGGCTGTCCTGCGCGAGGGACACCGGGCGGACGCGGAGCGGCTGTTGACCCGCGCCGTCGAGGAGGAGGTGCGGCGCTCCGGCGGCCGCACGGACGGGGCGGTGCTGCTGGCGCGGGCACGGGAAGCGCTGGACAGCATGGCGGCGTCGGCGGCCGAGGAATACGAGGCGTATCTACGGGAGTTGGATGAGTCCGGCGGCCAACGGCCGCCCGGCGAACGGCTCTCCCGCCGGTCCCTGGGCACGCCCGCGCTGGTGGCCGCGGTGGCGGCGGTGACGGCCTTCGGCGCGGACCTGGGATCGGGCACCACGGCCGGGACGGCGCTGACCGCCGGTGCGGCGGTGGCCGTCGCGGGCGGCGCGGCCGCGGTGCTGGGACGCACGGCGGAGCGCCGGCCGTCGGCCCGCCGGCAGGCGGGGCTGCGCGGCGGACCGGGCGGCGCGGAGCAGTTGCGCCTGCAGTGGCTGACGGCGCTGGAGGTGCGGGGGATCCGGCCGTTCCTGGACCAGCAGCGGATGCTCGCCGCGGCCACGCGGCGGGACACCGGGGCCGGGATTCCCGCGGCGCGGGGCCAGGGCGCCTCGGCCGGCCGCGGGCCACAGCTGCGCGGCGGCGACAAGAGCGCGGCGGCGCTCCGGCGGAGCGTCCTGCAGCAGTCCTTCGGCCATCTCCCCGAGGAGGACGGCCCGTTCGCGGGCCGCCGGGCCCAGCTGCTGCAGATCGCGCAGTGGGTGCACGCGTCCCGGGCGAGCACGGAGACGGTGCCGACGGTGGTGGTGCTGCACGGGGCGCCGGGCTCCGGCCGGACCACCCTGGCGGTGCGGGCCGCGCACCATCTGCGCGACCAGTTCCGCGGCGCCTGCGTCGTGGACCTGCGCGGGGACAGCGCCGAGGAGCCCCCGCTGCCCACCCGGGACGCCCTGCTGCATCTGCTCAACCGGCTGGGCGCGCCCCGCGAACAGCTGCTCTTCCGGGAGCGGTCCTCCCCGGAGCAGCAGGTCAAGCGGCTGAGCGAGCTGTACCACCGGCATGTGGCGGGGCTGCCGGTCACCGTGGTCCTCGACGACGCGTCCGATCCGGAGCAGGTGCGCGTGCTGCTGCCGGAGCGTTCGGACAGCCTGCTGCTGGTCACCGCCCGCACCCCGCTCGACCTGCCGCCGGAGTTCCCCGCCCGGGTCCACCAGCTGGCGGTGGAGCCGCTGGAGGCGGCCGGGGCCGAGGAGTTGCTGAAGGCGGTCGCGGAGCGGTCGGCGGGCCCCTACGACATGGCCGCGGGCGACCGGATCCGCGAGCTGTGCGGCGGGCTGCCGCTGGCGTTGCGGGTCGCCGGATCCGCGCTCGGCGCGCGGACGCCGAGCGGTCTGGCGGACGATCTGGCGGCCTGCGCCGCGGCGGACCCGGTCGAGCGGGCGCTGCGCCTGCGCTACGCCGACCAGCCGGAGGCCGCGCGCAGGCTGCTGCGCCGGCTGTCCCTGGCGGGCCGGGCCAGCCTGGGCGCGGCGGCCGCCGCCGCGCTGCTCGCCACCGACGAGCAGGAGGCCGTGCGGCGGCTGACCGCACTGTCCCGGGCCGGGCTGATCGAGCACGTGCGCGGCAGCCGCTACCGGCTGCACGACCTGGTGCGCCGCTTCGCCCACACCCGGCTCCTCGACGAGGAGGACCCGGCCGAGCGGTCGGCTGCCCAGGAGCGCCTGATCCGCAGCTACGCGGAGCTCGCGGACTCGGTGATCCGGCTGGTGGACGGCAAGACGTCGACCCGGGCGGACCTGGTGTCCCACGGTCCCGCGGGCTCGCACGGCTTCACCTCGCTCGACGCGGCGCTGCGCTGGCTGGACGACGAGTCGAGCTTCATCACCGCGGCCCTGCGGCACGCGGAGGACGTGGACCAGTCGGCGGTGCTGCACCTGCTCGGCGCGCTGTGCGACTACTGCCTGCTCCGCGGCGACCTCTACCGGCTCGGCGAGCTGAGCGACCTGACGAAGGCCGCCGACCGGGGGCTGCTGGTGCGGTCGGTGCAGTGGCGCACCGGTGTCGCGGCACGCCAGCTCGGCGAGCTGGACAAGGCCCGCACGACCCTGTCGTCCGTGGTGGATCTGTACTTCGAGGCCCAGCACCCCTCCGGCGCGGCCCGCGCGCTGCGGGACCTCGGCATCACCCTGCACCACCAGGGCAATCTCCCGGAGGCCGCGGCCAAGCTCCGGGAAGCCCTGGACATGCAGACCGGCGAGGAGCTGAGCGGTGACCGGGCGTGGACGCTGCACGCTCTGGCGGCGGTGGAGCGCGACCGGGCTCATGTCGCGGAAGCCCTGGAGATGCTGCACACGGCACTGGAGCTGCACCGGCGCAGCGAGAGCGTGCACGGCCAGGCGTGGGCGCACTTCCAGCTCGGCCAGGTCCACTTGCGGCTGGGCGCCGTCCCGGACGCCGAGCAGGAGCTGCGGCAGGCCCTCGAGGAGTACGGCAGCACCCGCGACGGCCGGGGCGAGGCCTGGGCGCTCACGGAGCTGGCGCGGGCCCGGCTGGTGGACTCCGACGCGGGCACCGCGGCGGACCAGCTGCGGCAGGCGCTGTCGCGGCACGCGGACAACGAGGACGCCCGGGGTGAGGCGTGGACCCGCTACTACCTCGGCCAGGCCCTGGAGGAGCGGGGCGAGCACGACGAGGCGGTCCGGGAGCTGGAGCGGGCCCGCACGATGTTCAGCCGCATGCGGGACGCCTACGGGCTGGCCTGCGCCCGGCACCACTCCGGCCGGGTCACCCGTGACCAGCGCGCGGCCCGGACGGGGAGCCTGCTCAACAGCGGTTTCGCCCGACAGCTGCTCCAGGACGCCCGGCAGGACTTCCAGCGGGTGGGCGTCGCGCACGGCCAGGCCTGGTCCTGCCTCGAACTCGCGGTGATCGACGCGGGCAACGGCCGGTCCGCGCAGGCCCTGGACCTCACCGAGGAGGCGGGCCGGCTGTTCGTGGAGTACGGGGACCGGCGCGGTGAGGACTGGTCCCGCTTCCTGCGCTGCACGCTGCTGCCGCTGACGTCGCCGGGCGGATCGGTGGTCGGCACGGCGGTGGCCCAGGAGGAGCTGGCCGAGCTGCTGCGGGACGCGCATCCGATGCGCGACGGGAAGCTGGAGGACTGCGCGGAGGCGTACGCGCTGATCCTGGAGCGCGGTGTCGAACCGGAGACCGGCTGGCAGGCGTGGCGGCTCGGCATGGTGCCGAACCGCCACTCCCGGGAGGTGATGGGCGTGACCGTGGCGGCCACGGGCCAGGAGCCGGGGCCGGCGCCGGGGTAGCCCGACGCCCGGGCCGGGCGGGTGGCCGGCCGCGTTCCGGCTCGCCCACCGCCCGGCCGGTCGGCCGGTCGGCCGGTCGGCCGGTCGGCCGGTCGGCCGAGCGGCCGAGCGGTGCTTCGGCCCGCCGAGCGGTCCTGCTTCGGCCCGCCGGTCGGTCCCGCTCCGGACCGTCCGCACGGGCCGGTCAGGTCCCGCTCCGGCCCGTCGACAACCGGCCCGTCGGCGACCGGACCGTCCGCGACCGGCCCGTCCTCCGCCCCGCCGGTCAGTCCTGCTTCGGCTTGTCCTTCGACCGGCCGGAGGAGGCGCCGGCCGTGCGCTCCGCCGAGGCGGAGGCACCCGAGGCGGAGGCACCCGCGGCGGAGGCACCCGCGGCGGAGGCGGCGGGCGCCTCTTCGAAGTCGATCTTCGTGAACTGCTTGTTCATGCTCTTCATCAGCAGCCACACCGCACCGCCGATGAGCGCGAAGACGATGAAGCCGAGGACGCCGGGCGTCACCTTTTTCTCGTCCAGCTCCTTGGCGAGCGGGACGAGATGCGTCATGGCGAGCTGAGTGGTCGCAGAGGTCATGCGGCTAATTCTCCCGGATGCCCGTGAAGAGGTCGTCCTCGGGGAGGGAGGTGTCCACGAGCGACTTCGCGAGCTCGTACTCCTCCGTGGGCCAGACCTCCTGCTGGAGCTCCATCGGGACGCGGAACCAGCCCCCGTCGGGGTCGATCTGCGTGGCGTGCGCGATCAGCGCCTTGTCGCGGATCGGGAAGAACTCGGCGCAGGGAACGTGCGTGGTCAGCGTCCGCTCGACGCGCTCGAACTCCTTCCAGCGCTTCAGCCACTCCCCGTACGGCGACTCCATGCCCCGGGCGAGGAGCGCCTCGTGCAGGGCGACGGTCCGCGGCCGGTTGAAGCCCTGGTTGTAGTAGAGCTTCAGCGGCTGCCACGGTTCCCCGGTCCCCGGGTACTTCTCCGGGTCCCCCGCGGCGTCGAAGGCCACCATGGAGATCTTGTGGGTCATGATGTGGTCGGGGTGCGGGTAGCCGCCGTTCTCGTCGTACGTGGTGATCACGTGCGGCCTGAACTCGCGGATCAGCTTCACCAGCGCGCCCGCCGCCTCGTCGACGTCCTGGAGCGCGAAGCACCCGTCGGGCAGCGGCGGCAGTGGGTCCCCCTCCGGAAGGCCGGAGTCCACATAACCCAGCCAGGACTGTTTGACGCCCAGGATCTGCCGGGCCTCGTCCATTTCCTTGGCCCGCACCTCGTGGATGTGTTCCTCGATGTAGGGGTCGCCCTGCAGCTTGGGATTGAGGATGGAGCCGCGCTCACCGCCCGTGCAGGTCGCGACCAGCACGTCCACCCCCTCGGACACGTACTTGGCCATGGTCGCCGCGCCCTTGCTCGACTCGTCGTCGGGGTGGGCGTGGACCGCCATCAATCGCAGTTGCTCGGTCAAGACTCGATCCTCGGATCCTGAAGTCATGGGTCGCAGCCCTCTCCCACGGTTGGAGAAGGCGCCTTCTATAGTGACCGAAACGACGGGCCGTAAATTCCGCGGTCCACATCGCGGGAGGAACGACCATGAGCGGCACGCGCGCAGAGCTGCCGGAGGGGCGGTACGGCCGTTCCGCCGACGCCCGCGCCGACCGCACCCTGAAGATCGTCGGCGCGGTGCTGGGCACGGCACTGCTGGCGGTGATCTGCTGGTCGGGCTTCTCCTACATCGCCGGCGAGGCCGTCAGCGGCGAGGTGATCAAGTCCAAGGTCGTCACGGACTCGGCCGTCGAGGTCCACCTCGAGGTCCGTAAGGACGCGCACACGGACGGTGTCTGCACGGTCCGCTCACTGGCCGAGGACGGCAGCGAGGTGGGCCGCAAGGACATCCGCTTCGAGGAGCGCCGGAGCCGCGTGGACAAGGTCGCGACGATCCGGACGACGGGGCGTGCGACGGCCACGGAGCTGGTCGACTGCACGCCGACGGCGGCCTCCGGCTGACAGCCCGGGACCGCCCGGGCACCCTCCGCTCCGCCCTCCGCGGCGACCGGGCGCACGAGCTCGGGGCATCGGCCACCCACCCGCACTGACCTGCATTGACGCGTTTTTAACCGTTTCCTCCTCCCCCTTTTCCTAGGGAATTGTTAGGCTCGTGGTTTCGCCCACCGGTGAAGGCGCAACCCTCCGGGTAGGGCGTTGCTTTGTATCCCCAGTACCGACGAGGAGCACCTGTGACCCAGACCAGCGACAACGTCACCTGGCTGACCCAGGAGGCGTACGACCAGCTGAAGGCCGAGCTGGAGTACCTGTCGGGTCCCGCACGTACCGAAATCGCCACGAAGATCGCGGCGGCTCGGGAAGAGGGTGACCTGCGGGAGAACGGCGGGTACCACGCCGCCAAGGAGGAGCAGGGCAAGCAGGAACTCCGGGTCCGCCAGCTGACCCAGCTGCTGGAGCACGCGAAGGTCGGAGAGGCCCCCGCCGCGACCGGCGTGGTCGCCCCCGGCACCGTCGTCACCATCGCCTTCGACGGCGACCCGGACGACACCCTCACCTTCCTGCTCGCCTCGCGCGAGTACGCCAGCTCGGACATCGAGACCTACTCCCCGCAGTCCCCGCTGGGCAGCGGCGTCCTCGACAAGAAGGTCGGCGACGACGCGGAGTACGAGCTGCCGAACGGCCGCAAGGCGTCGGTGAAGATCCTCGAGGCCAAGCCGTACCAGGGCTGAGCGCGCTCGCGCCGCCCCCGCGGACGGAACGAGGCCCCCGGCGCCCCAAGGAGCGCCGGGGGCCTCGTCGTGCCCCGCGTTACCGCCCGGCCCGCCGCCGTCCCGGATTCACGGATTCGGGCAGCAGGGCGGGCAGCCGCAGGCACCGGACTTCGGACAGCAGGGCGGGCAGCCGCAGGCTCCGGACTTCGGAC
>NZ_JBEOXS010000095.1:0-19668 GCF_040296705.1 Streptomyces sp. NPDC002055 | reverse complement strand
AAACATTCTCGCTGAGCGTCATCACCTTTAAGAACCACTAGGTTTTCATGGATTGATAATAAGCACCCGCGGGGGGGGGGGGGGGGGCCCCCCCCCCCGCCCGCCCCCCACCACTCATTTCGTACAACGCCGGTCCCAGGGAGCTGTTTTCCATGAGCGCCGAGTCACCAGGGCAGCGTGACCGAATCAAATACTGGCGGCTTCGCTTTCGTGGTTGGCGCGGCAGCCGGCCGTTCTGGGCGGGCCTGCTGACGATGCTGGGCGGAGTGCCGATCGCCTATCTCCCGTACGCACACCTCAAGGTGGGCCAGCTGACCGTGCGGATGGCCACCACCGCCGGTGCGGGTTCGCTGATCATCGGCGTCCTGCTGATCACCCTCGGACTCACCATGTGGTACCACCACATCGTCCGGGTGTTCGCGGGCGTCGCCACCATCCTGTTGGCCCTGGTCTCGATTCCGGTGTCCAACCTCGGCGGCTTCATGATCGGCTTCCTGCTGTCGCTGGTGGGCGGTGGGCTGTCCCTCGCCTGGGCGCCGTGCGCCCCCGCCGGGAAGGCGGACAACTCCGGCGCCGCGTCCGACGATCCGTTCACGGCCCCGAGCGGGAACACCGTCGAGGTCGCCGGCGGGAGGCACCGTGGGTAGCGACGAGGTCCCCTTCGGCGCAGCCGGAGGCGATGCGGCTCGTGTGAGAACGGGGCCGCGCCACGCGGCCCCCAGGAAGTCGCTGCTCACCAAGCTGCAGATTCCTGCGAGCAAGGCCTTGGCCCTGGCCGCGATGCCCACGGCGGTGTTCGTCGGCATGGGGCTCACCCCGAAGCTCGCCCAGGCCGACGAGATGCCCAGCAATCCTTTCGCGTCCGGTCCCTGTGTGACCCGTTCCGACGAGGCACAGGACGAGAAGAAGGACGAGAAGGAGCCGTCGGACAAGGAGTCGGCGAAGCCGGGTGCCGGGCCGTCGGCCGGGCCGAGCGCGAAGCCGTCGACCCAGCCTTCCCCGGCGCCGTCCTCCGGTGGTGACTCCGCGGAGCAGCCGTCCACCGGTACGGACGAGGCGGCCGGCGAGGAGCAGGAGCCCTCGGCCGAGCCGACGCCGGAGGAGACCAGGAACCCGCTGGACCCGCTGGGTGTCGGCGAGAAGATCAAGGACCTCTTCGACGGGGACGACGACGAGGAGGAGCCCTCGCCGACCGCGAGCGGCTCCGCGTCGGAGGAGCCGGACGCCACGAGCACGGCCGCCCCGAAGCCCGAGGAGTCCGAGAAGCCCGCGGAGAAGCCGGCCGCGGACGCCGTCGAGGACACGACGGACAAGACCGAGAGCGCCATCCGCGAGGCCGCCGGCAGGGCCGGGGTCAAGGTCGAGGACGTCTCCGAGAAGGCCAAGGAGTCCGCCGAGGGCGTCAAGGGCGAGGAGTCCGGCGCGGAGGACGGCAAGAAGCCGTTCCCCTGCCCGACCCACGACGCCGAGGCGCTGGCCAACGCCGATCTGGACGAGGGCGCACCGCTCCTGCCGGACGAACCGTGGCAGCTGGAGAGCTCCAAGCTCACCCTGCGGGGCCTGGACTACAAGGGCATCGTCGAGGTCAAGACCTACAGCGGCAAGGTCAAGAAGGTCCTGAAGTTCACCGCTGAAAAGACCGACATCGACGACCTGCACCAGCTCGTGGAAGGGCCCCAGGGCACCACGAGCCACGTCCAGGCGCGCAAGGGCACCACGTCGACCATCCGCGACGGAACGGTCACCATGTACACCGAGGAGCTGAAGGGCAAGCTGTTCGGGCTGTTCCCCGTCACCTTCAGCCCGGACACTCCGCCCCCGCTGAACGTGTCCATCGCCGTCTTCACCGATGTGCAGGTGCGGCAGGCGGGCCAGTTCGGCGGCACGCTCACCGTGCCCGGTATGCACCTGTTCAACTCGGCGGGCTGAGGCCTCCGGGACGGACCGGAACCCCCGGGACGGGCTGAGACCTCCGGGAGCCGCAATGACAGTGGGGCACCCCTTCGGTGAAGGGGGTGCCCCACTGCGCTGTGCGGACTCCGTACCGGTGCCCCAGGGCTGCGGATCCGCGCGGACGCCCGCGAACACGCCGGTGGGCGGCACCCCCCGGATGCCGCCCACCGCCGGTCCGTGCCGGATCAGGCCTTCTCGCCGCCCAGGTGGTGCACCCGCACCATGTTGGTGGTGCCGGGGACGCCGGGCGGGGAGCCCGCCGTGATGATCATGGTGTCGCCCTCGGCGTAGCGGCCCAGCTTCAGCAGCTCGGCGTCGACCAGGTCGACCATGGAGTCGGTGTTCTCCACATACGGCACCACGAACGACTCCACGCCCCAGCTCAGCGTGAGCTGGTTGCGGGTCGAGGCGTCGGTGGTGAAGGCGAGGATCGGCTGCTGCGCGCGGTAGCGGCTCAGCCGGCGCGCGGTGTCACCGGACTGCGTGAAGGCGACCAGCGACTTGGCGCCCAGGAAGTCGGCGATCTCGCAGGCCGCACGGGCCACCGAACCGCCCTGGGTCCGCGGCTTCTTGCCCGGCACCAGCGGCTGGAGACCGCGGGAGAGCAGCTCCTCCTCGGCCGCCGCCACGATCCGGGACATCGTCTTGACCGTCTCGATCGGGTACTTGCCGACCGACGACTCCGCCGACAGCATCACCGCGTCCGCGCCGTCCAGGATCGCGTTCGCCACGTCGGAGGCCTCGGCGCGGGTCGGGCGCGAGGAGTTGATCATCGACTCCATCATCTGGGTCGCGACGATCACCGGCTTGGCGTTCCGGCGGCCCAGCTCGATGAGCCGCTTCTGCACCATGGGCACCCGCTCCAGCGGGTACTCGACGGCGAGGTCACCGCGGGCGACCATGACGCCGTCGAAGGCCATCACGATCTCCTGCATGTTCTCCACCGCCTGCGGCTTCTCCACCTTGGCGATGACCGGGACGCGGCGGCCCACCTCGTCCATGATCCGGTGCACGTCGCGCACGTCGGAGGCGTCGCGGACGAAGGACAGCGCCACCATGTCGCAGCCGAGGGCCAGGGCGAAGCGCAGGTCCTCGACGTCCTTCTCGGACAGCGCGGGGACGTTCACCGCCACGCCGGGCAGGTTGATGCCCTTGTGGTCGGAGACCACGCCGCCCTCGATGACGATGGTGCGCACCTGCGGGCCGTCGACCTCGACGACCTGGAGCGCGACCGCGCCGTCGTTGATGAGGATCGTCTCGCCCTTCGAGACGTCCCCGGGTAGCCCCTTGTAGGTGGTGCCGCAGATGCTCTTGTCGCCCGGCACGTCCTCGGTGGTGATGACGAACTCGTCACCGCGCACCAGCTCGACCGGGCCCTCGGCGAAGGTCTCCAGCCGGATCTTCGGGCCCTGGAGGTCGACGAGCACGCCCACCGCGCGGCCGGTCTCCTCGGAGGCCTTGCGGACGCGGTGGAACCGCTCCTCGTGCTCCGGGTGGCTTCCGTGGCTCATGTTGAAGCGGGCCACGTTCATACCGGCCTCGATCAGCGCCTTCAACTGATCGAAGGAGTCGACGGCGGGGCCCAGAGTGCAGACGATTTTGGAACGGCGCATGGGGCGATCCTATCGGTTTGTTTCGGAGCGGAATATAGGAGCTGTGCGAAGATCCGAGGATCAAGCCTGGACCAGGGCGTATGCCTGAGTGGCGATCTCCATCTCCTCGTCGGTGGGCACCACGGCGACCGCGACCCGGCTCTCGTCGGCCGAGATCAGCCGGGCCGACGGGCTCCGGACGGCGTTGCGCACCGCGTCCACCTCGACACCCAGCGCCGTCAGACCGCGCAGCGCCGCCTCGCGCACGGCCGCGGAGTTCTCCCCCACGCCCGCGGTGAACGCGATGGCGTCCACCCGGCCGAGTACCGCGGTGTACGCGCCGACATACTTGCGCAGCCGGTGCACATAGACGTCGAAGGCGAGCTGCGCCGTGACGTCGCCCTCGCCCATCCTGCGGCCGATCTCCCGCATGTCGTTGTCGCCGCAGAGGCCGAGCAGGCCGCTCCGCTTGTTCAGCAGGTCGTCGATCTCGTCCGTGGACAGGCCGCCCACCCGCGCCAGGTGGAAGATCACCGCCGGGTCGATGTCGCCCGAGCGGGTGCCCATGACCAGGCCCTCCAGCGGGGTGAGGCCCATGGAGGTGTCCACGCAGGTGCCGCCGCGGACCGCGGAGGCGCTGGCGCCGTTGCCCAGGTGCAGCACGATGACGTTCACCTCGGACGGGTCCTTGCCGAGCAGCTCGGCCGTGGCCCGCGAGACGTAGGCGTGCGAGGTGCCGTGGAAGCCGTAGCGGCGGACGCCGTGCTCGTCGGCGGTGGCGGTGTCGATCGCGTAGCGGGCCGCGTACTCCGGGAGCGTGGAGTGGAAGGCCGTGTCGAAGACGGCGACCTGCGGCAGGTCCGGCCGCAGCTCGCGGGCCACCTTGATCCCGGTGATGTTGGCCGGGTTGTGCAGCGGGGCGAGCGGGACCAGCTCCTCGATCGCCGCCACCACCTCGTCGGTGATCAGGGTGGGCTCGGTGAACCGGATGCCGCCGTGCACCACCCGGTGCCCCACCGCCGCCAGCTCGGGGGAGTCCAGCCCCAGCCCCTGGGCGGCCAGCTCGTCGGCGACCTGCTTGAGCGCCGCGGCGTGGTCGGCCACCGGACCGTCGCCGATCCGCTCCACCAGGCCGGACGCCAGCCGGGTGCCGCCGGCCATGTCGAGCAGCTGGTACTTGACCGACGAGGAGCCGGAGTTGAGGACGAGGACACGGGTGCCTGGGGTGCGGTTCACGCGGTCTGAGCCTTCTGTGTGCGGGCCTTCTGGTTCTGGGCCTGGATGGACGTGATGGCGACGGTGTTGACGATGTCCGAGACCAAGGCGCCGCGGGAGAGGTCGTTGACCGGCTTGCGCAGGCCCTGGAGGACCGGGCCGACCGCGACCGCGCCCGCCGAGCGCTGGACCGCCTTGTAGGTGTTGTTGCCGGTGTTCAGGTCGGGGAAGACCAGCACGGTGGCCTGGCCCGCGACCTGGGAATCGGGCAGCTTGGTCGCGGCGACGGCGGCGTCGACCGCGGCGTCGTACTGGATCGGGCCCTCGACCGGCAGGTCGGGGCGGCGCTCCCGGACGATCTCGGTGGCCTTGCGCACCTTGTCGACATCGGCGCCGCTGCCGGAGCTGCCGGTGGAGTAGGAGAGCATCGCGATCCGCGGCTCCACCCCGAACTGGGCGGCGGTCGCCGCCGACTGGATGGCGATGTCGGCGAGCTGCTCGGCATTGGGGTCGGGGTTGACCGCGCAGTCGCCGTAGACGAGCACCCGGTCCGCCAGGCACATGAAGAAGACCGAGGAGACGATCGCCGCGTCCGGGGCGGTCTTGATGATCTCGAAGGCCGGCCGGATGGTGGCGGCCGTGGAGTGCACCGCACCGGAGACCATGCCGTCGGCCAGGCCCTCCTGGACCATCAGGGTGCCGAAGTAGGAGACGTCGGCGACGATGTCGTGGGCCAGCTCGTAGCCGACGCCCTTGTGCGCGCGGGCCGTCGCGTACAGCTCGGCGAACCGTTCCCGCAGCGGGGAGGTCTGCGGGTCGATGAGCTGCGCGTCGGCCAGGTCGATGCCCAGCTCGGCAGCCCGCTTGCGGATCGCCTCCTCGTCGCCGAGCAGCGTCAGGTCGCAGACGTCGCGCCGCAGCAGGACGTCGGCGGCCCGCAGCACCCGCTCCTCGGTGCCCTCCGGCAGGACGACCCGGCTCCGGTCCGCGCGGGACCGCTCGATCAGGTCGTGCTCGAACATCATCGGTGTGACCCGGGCCGAGCGGGCCACGGAGATACGGTTCGTCAGCGCCACCGTGTCCACATGGCGTTCGAACAGGCCCAGCGCGGTCTCGGCCTTGCGCGGCGAGGCGGCGTTGAGCTTGCTCTGCACCGCGAACAGCTCACCGGCGGTGGGGAAGCTGCCGCCCGGCACCGAGACCACCGGGGTGCCGGGGGCCAGCCGGGAGGCGAGCGCCATGATGTCCGGCCCGGGCCGCTCGTCGAGGGTGAGCAGCACACCGGCGATCGACGGTGCGTTGGCGGAGTGGGCCGCCAGCGAGCCGATGATCAGGTCCGTGCGGTCCCCGGGGGTGACCACCAGGCAGCCCTCGGTCAGGGCCTTGAGGAAGTTCGGCAGCATCGCGCCGCCGAAGACGAAGTCCCGGGCGTCCCGGGCGAGTCCGGCCGCGTCGCCGAGCAGCACCTCGGCGTCGAGGGCGTGCACGATCTGCTGCACGGTGGGGGCGGACAGCGAGGCGTCCTCGGGGAGCGCGTAGCAGGGGACCGGCAGCCGCGCGGTCAGCCGCTCCGCGACGGCCGTGCGGTCCGCGGGGGCGACCCGGTTGACGATCATGGCCGAGATCTCGCAGCCGAGCGCGTGGTAGGCGGCGTACGCGTTGCGCACCTCGGCGCGCACCGACTCGGCGGGCTGGTTCTGGCCGCCGACCACCGGTATCACCGAGGCCCCGAACTCGTTCGCCAGCCGCGCGTTGAGGTTGATCTCGGCGGGCAGGCTGGTGGCCGCGAAGTCGGTGCCCAGGACCAGGACGAACTCGTAGTCGCGGGCCACACGGTGGAAGCCCTCCACGAGTTGGGAGACCAGCTCGTCGGTGCCCTTCTCGGCCTGGAGGGCCGCGGCCTCGCCGTACCGCATGCCGTACACGGTGTCCGCGGGCTGGCTCAGCCGGTAGCGGGCGCGGAGCAGGTCGAAGAGCCGGTCGGGGCCGTCGTCGTGCAGCAGCGGGCGGAACACCCCCACGCGGTCGACGTGGCGGGTCAGAAGTTCCATGACCCCCAGCTCGACGACCTGGCGGCCGTCTCCCCGGTCGATCCCGGTCACGTACACGCTGCGCGTCACGTGTGCTCTCCGATCTGATTCTCGTGTCCGGCCCGCAGAGTGCGGGTCTGCGGGGCCGCGGGACGCCTGATCTGCGAACCGCAGGGTTGATCTGCGAACCACAGGGTGCCTGGCCTGCGAAAATGACAAACGGAATGGGCCTGTCCTCTTGACAATACCTGTCGCGATGGGTAAGGCGCTCGTCCGGGTCCGGGGGGCGCGGGCACCGTGTGTGGCGTGGAACAATCGAACTGGCCCAGATGTATCACTCCGGCCCCGGCAGAGGGACCCCACCAGCCAGGAGACACAGCACGATGCGCATCGGAGTTCTCACCGCAGGCGGCGACTGTCCCGGGCTGAACGCCGTGATCCGGTCGGTCGTGCACCGGGCCGTGACGGAGCACGAGGACGAGGTCATCGGCTTCGAGGACGGATTCAAGGGCCTGCTCGAACGGCGTTACCGCAAGCTGGACCTCGACGCGGTCAGCGGCATCCTCGCCCGCGGCGGCACCATCCTGGGCTCGGCCCGGCTGGAGCGCGCCCGGCTCACCGAGGCCACGGACAACGCCGAGGAGCTCTGCCGGGAGCTCGGTCTGGACGCGCTGATCCCGATCGGCGGGGAGGGCACCCTCACCGCCGCCCGGATGCTCGCCGACGCCGGGATGCCGGTGGTCGGCGTGCCGAAGACCATCGACAACGACATCTCCTCCACCGACCGCACCTTCGGGTTCGACACCGCGGTCGGGGTCGCCACCGAGGCCATCGACCGGCTGAAGACCACCGCCGAGTCGCACCAGCGCGTGATGGTCGTCGAGGTCATGGGCCGGCACGCGGGCTGGATCGCGCTGGAGTCCGGCATGGCGGGCGGCGCGCACGGAATCTGCCTGCCGGAGCGCCGGTTCGCGGTCGACGACCTCTGCCGGATGGTGGAGGAGCGCTTCGCGCGGGGCAAGAAGTTCGCGGTCATCTGCGTCGCCGAGGGCGCGCACCCGGCCGAGGGCTCGATGCCGTACGAGAAGGGCGCCATCGACCAGTACGGGCACGAGCGCTTCGCCGGGATCGGCAACCGGCTCGCCGCCGAACTGGAGCGCCGCGTCGGCACGGAGGCGAAGCCGGTCATCCTCGGCCACGTCCAGCGCGGCGGCACCCCCACCGCCTACGACCGGGTCCTCGCCACCCGGTTCGGCTGGCACGCCGTCGAGGCGGCCCACCGCGGTGAGTTCGGCATGATGACGGCGCTGCGCGGCACGGACATCCGCCTGGTGCCGCTGGCGCAGGCGGTCACCGAGCTGAAGACCGTCCCGGCGGACCGGATGGCGGAGGCCGAGTCGGTCTTCTGAGCGGGGCCTGCTGCTGAGCGGGGTCTTGCTCTCCCGGAACGCCCTCACCTGTTCAAGGTCCCACAGCCGAGACCTGCCTCACCGTCCACAACCTCCCCGGACGGAACAGCTAGGTCGAACGTTTTCACCACACAGCACGACGCCGCCCAGACCACCAAGGATCAGGGCGGCGTCGTGCTGCCGTCATAAAGCCAGTTCAAGCCCCGCGACCACGCGGCGCAGGAACCCCACGTCCGGCAGCGCAAACGGCCGAACCGTTGACCGTGCCGACTTCTCCCGCTGCGGGAGCGGCGTGGGCTGCGGCGGTCGTACCGCCAGTTCCGCCCAGACCACCTTGCCGCCCGCGATGCGGTAAGAGGATGGAGCCGACCACCGTCTACATGGAGGGCTTCACGGGGGATCTCTACCTCGACAAGCCGCAAGAGATCGAGCGGTACAACCAGGCGTTCACGTCGATCTGGGATACGGCCGTGGACGCCAAGGACACACAGAACATGCTTCACCAAGCGGCAAAGGAGTTTGCGCGATGATGAGTTCGGACCTCACGGGCGCGGTGTGGCGTAAGTCGAGCCGCTCTCAGAACAACGGCCAGTGCGTCGAGGTCGCCTTCCTGAGCGATGGCCGCGTGGCCATGCGTGACAGCAAGGACAACGGGAACGGCCCGGCTCTCGTCTTCACCTCTGGCGAGTGGGCCGCGTTCGAAGGCGGCATGCTGGATGGCGAATTCGAGCGGCGGTAGCACCGTCCGTCAGCACGCCGCAGCAAGAGCGCCCGACCAAGCGACCGGTCGGGCGCCCTTTCGCTGCACGATCACGTCGCTGGATGCCGGGCATCACTCAATGCCCATCCCTGATCTTGCGTGGGTATCCCCGGCTTCAGCCGGGGAGGGAAACGGATCCTCGACCCGGGGGTGTGAAGCGCCTACTACGCCGTCCACGTCGCCTTCGCCCAGCTCGCCCAGGGTGACGCCGAGCAGGCATGCACCACCGCCGTCGGCGTCATCCCGCCGCCCGGCTCCACCAACGTCGGCCGCATCCCGCACCTGCTGACCACCTTCACTGCCGAGCTCAACGCCACGGCACCGGGCGCACGCGTCACCCGCGAATGGAATGCCCGAACCGCCCGACTGGAAGGACCTGCCACGTGACCACCGTGGAACTGCGCCGCTACGGCCGCCACGATCTCGACAGCATCCGGCAGACACTCACGGACATGTACGCCGAGGTCTATGCCGACCGGCTCTCCGACCCCTTCTTCTCCGTCGAGCGGTTCGAGGAACGGCTGGAAGGTCACGTCTCCCGCGACCCCTGGGAAGTCATCATCGGCTGGGACGGCACAGAACCGGTCGGCTACGCCTACGGATCCCCCCTCCAGCCTCGCTCCCGCTGGTGGGCCGGAATGCTTCAGCCACTGCCGGAGGCGATGACAGCCGAGGACGGCACACGGACCATGGCCCTGTTCGAACTGCTGGTGCGCCGGCCCTGGCGCAAGACCGGAACGGCCCGGCGCATCCACGAAGAACTGCTGTCCGGCCGCGCGGAAGAACGCGTGACGCTCCTGGTCGAGCCGACCCACCCGAAGGTCAAGACACTGTACGAGTCGTGGGGGTACGAGAACGTCGGCGATCAGCAGCCGTTCCCCGACGCCCCGGTGTACGCGACCATGCTCCGCATGCTGCGGTCCGCTTGAACCGACGCACCTTGGTCCGTGACAGCGTCAGGGAGCGGCTCCGTACGCGCCGTGCGGGCGCTGTCCGGCGTGCACAGGTTCAGCCGGCTCGCGCGGTGCGCCCGTGCGCCCTGCCGTGCCCCTCGATCCAGCGCCACGATGGACGCCCCCACACGACCGAAGGGGCTGTTATGGGGAAGCACGAGAAGCCGCCGCCGGACCCGGGCCAGGGCAATCCGCCGCCGGGCAACAGCGATGGGCAGGTGCCACCGCCCCCGCCTGGAGACGGAAAGCACAAGAAATGACCATGGGGCATGAGCTGCGCGCCGCGCTGGATGCCGTCATGGACCAGCGCGGCGCCTGGCCCGACCGGTCCCCGTGGATTCGGCACGCTGTCGCCGCAGTACCCCGGGAGCAGTTCGCGCCGGGTCGGCTCTGGCGCTGGGACGGCCACACCTACATCCCCGTCGACCGCACCGCTGACCCCGACGCGTGGGAGGCCGAGGTGTACGGCTCGCCCGACACGGCGGCCGTCACCCAGGTCGCCGGGGGCGTTCCGTCCTCCAGCCTGTCCTGTCAGGCCGTGGTCGTCGACATGCTGGACTCCTTGCTGCTGGAGCCCGGTCACCGGGTGCTGGAGCTGGGTGCCGGCACCGGCTGGAACGCAGCGCTCCTGAGCCGACGGGCCGGGCGGGGGCGGGTGGTCAGTGTCGAGGTGGACGCGGAGTTGGCGACAGCCGCTGCCGAGCGGCTGAAGCTCTCCGGTGCCGATGTGGCGGTGCAGGTCGGCGACGGCGCGGCGGGCTGGCTGCCGGGAGCCCCGTACGACCGGGTGATGGCCACTTATGGGGTCGACCGCGTTCCCTGGCCGTGGGTGGAGCAGACACGGCTCGGCGGGCGGCTCGTCGTCCCGTGGGGGCGGCTGGGGCACGTCGCGCTCACCCGCGCTGCCGACGGCCGGTCCGCGAGCGGGTGGGTGCAGGGGCTGGCTACGTTCATGCTCGCCCGCGGCTCAGACCTCGGCCGGAATTTCAGGCAGGTACGTGCGGCAGCCCCGGATGAGCAGGAGCGGCCTTTCACGCGCGATCTGGCGCCGCTCCAGGCCGACTGGCACCTGCGGTTCGCCCTCCGGGTCGCCCTGCCGGACATCCGGATCACCATCGGTGAGGACGACGACGGGCTGAACGCCTGGCTCCACGACGGCTCCACATCGTGGGCGATGCTCGCCGCTGTCGGCGGCGGCACGGTCGCCTACCAGGGCGGTCCCCGACACCTGGCGGACGAGCTGGAGCGGGCCTGGGACGAGTGGCACGCGCTCGGCGAGCCGGAGCTGTACGACTTCGGCCTGATGGTCGAACCCGGCCGGCAGTACGCGTGGTGCAGGGACGCGATCACGGGGCCGCGCTGGCCGACCGCGTAGTTTCGGACGCAACAGGCGCCTGGCGCACTGCATGACCGACACCAGCGCCGGCCTGCTTCGGCGACCACGTCACCCTCAGCCCTTCACCGCTCAGTCCTTCACCGCTCAGTCCTTCACTCCTCGGCCCTCCGCCGCTCACCCCTTCACCGCGCCGCCGAAGGCGAAGCCGCCGCCGAGCCGGCCGGCGATAGTTGCGTAGAGCAGCACCACCGGGGTCGAGTACAGGATCGAGAACGCCGCCAGCTGCCCGTACGCCACGGCCCCGTGGTTGCCGAAGAAGGTGAAGATGCTCACCGAGGCGGGCAGCTGCTCCGGGGTGAGCAGCAGCATGAAGGGGACGAAGAAGTTGCCCCACATCATGATGAAGCTGTAGATCGCCACCACCGCCAGGCCCGGCCCCATGAGCGGCAGCACGATGCGGACCAGGGTCTGCCGGCCGGAGGCGCCGTCGGTCCGGGCGGCCTCCTCCAGGACCGTCGGCACGCCGTCCATGAAGTTCTTCATCAGCCAGATCGCGAACGGGAGTTGCGCGGCGGCCAGGAACAGCGCCGTGCCGTGCAGGGTGTCGATCAGCTCCACCTGAACGAAGATCCCGTAGACCGGAACCATGATCGCGGTGACCGGCAGACAGGTGGTGAACAGGACGGTCAGCAGGTAGGGGCGGTTCAGCCGGGAGGGGAACCGGGACAGCGGGTACGCCGCCAGGGCGGCGCAGCCGAGGGTGAGCGCGGTCGCCCCGCCGCACAGCAGCAGGCTGTTGAGCATCGGCCGGTAGGTGATCTCGGGATCCAGGACGGCCGCGAAGTGGTCCGCCGTCGGCGGGGACGGCACGGCGACGCGCAGCCCCGCGTCCGCGTCCAGGGAGGCCAGCACCAGCCAGGCCAGCGGGACGGCGAACGCGGCGGCCAGCACGAGCAGCGCCGCGTCGGCCGCCAGCCGGTGCCGGGTGCGGCGGTCGGCCAGTGGGCGGAGGGCCCGGCGGGGCGCGTCCTCCTGCCCGGCCCCTTTCCCGGCCGGGTGTGGCTCCGCACCGTTTCCGGCCCGGCGGGGCTCGGCACGGGTGCGGGACCGGCGGGGCTCCGGCCGGTGCCAAGGGCGGCGGGCCATGTCACACCTCCGTCCGCAGCAGCCGCAGCCAGGCCACCGAGAACACCGCTCCGACCAGCAGAAGCAGCAGCGCCACCGCCGTGCCGTAGCCGATCAGGGCCTTGCCGAACGCCTGGTCGTACATGAACACCGGCAGGGTCTGGCTGCGGCCGGCCGGCCCGCCCCGGGTCATGGCCCAGATCAGCCCGAACACCGAGAGCGTCTGCAGGGTGTTGAGCATCAGGTTGGTGCCCACGGAACGGCGGATCAGCGGCAGCGTGATGTGCCACAGCCGCCGGAACCCCCGGGCCCCGTCGACCTCCGCCGCCTCGGTGATCTCCTGCGGTATCCCGGAGAGCGCGGCGGAGTAGACCAGCATGGAGAAGGCGGTGCCGCGCCAGACGTTGGCCAGCGCCACCGCGAGGATGGGCAGCGTGAACAGCCAGTTCTGGGACGGGAGATGAGCTACGTCCAGGATCGCGTTGAGGGTGCCCTCGCGCCGGAAGAAGGCGTAGAGGAGGAAGCCCGCGACGATCTCGGGCAGCACCCAGGCCGCGATGACGAGCGAGCCCGTCACGGTGCGGACCGGTCGCGAGGCCCGCCGCATCAGCCCGGCGAGCGCCAGGCCCAGGGTGTTCTGCCCGAGCACCGACGAGATCAGGGTGAAGACGAGGGTGAGGACGACGGCGTTGCGGAAGCCGTCGTCGGTGAAGGCCCGCCGGAAGTTGTCCAGGCCGACGAACTCGGTCGTCGACGCGCCGGTCAGCCGCATGTCGGTGAAGGCGATGCCCACGCAGTAGCCGATCGGCCCGCCCAGGAACAGCAGCATCAGGAGGGTGGCCGGGACCAGCGGTAATCGGCGCAGGGCGCGCTGCCGTCGGAGGTGCCGGGGCCGGGGCCGGTGTGGGTGCCGGGAGCGCGGGCCGGGGGCCGCCCCCGCCGCCGGGCGGCCGGAAGCGGGCCGGGCCGCCGCGGTGCTCATCCGGACCCGCCGGTCACCGCGCCGTCGGTGATCGACGCCAGCTGCTCGTCGTAGGTCCGGGCGGCCCGGGCGGGTGAGGCGTCACCGGTGGTCACCGACTCCATCGCGGTGCCGATCGCCGTGGAGACCTGCGGGTAGACGGGCAGCGCGGGGCGGTAGTGGGTGTGCCGCACCAGACCGGTGAAGAAGTCGATCCCCGGCATCGACCGCCGGTACTCCGGGTCCGCGGCGACATCCTCGCGGACGGCGATCTGGGCGTCGAGGACGGCCCAGTCCACGGCGTTCCGCCGCGTCTGGAGGGCCTTCAGGAACGAGAACGCGAGGCCCGGATTGCGGGACTTGGCGGGTACGGCCCAGACCCAGCCGCCCGACATGCTGACCACGCCCGGCGCCCGGCCGTCCCGGGTGGGCATCGGGGCGCGGCCCAGCACCGAGGACCACTCCGGCCACGGCTTGCCGCCGCTCTTCCGCCACTGCTGGCCCATCCAGGAGCCGTCGAGGGCGATCGCGAGCCGGCCCTCGGGCAGCAGTTCGGTGGCGACCCGGGTGTTGATGTTGGGGTCGAGCGCGTCGGAGGGGTCCGGGCCGAGCTTCTCGCCGTACACGGTCCGGATGAAGCCCAGCGCGTCCCGGAAGCCCTTGCCGCCGGTGACCCACTTCTTCGCGCGCGGGTCGTAGAGCGGGTCCTCGCCCGTGCCGTACAGCAGCATCTCGAAGCCCTGCATGACGGCCGCCTCGCCCGGACCCTTGCCGGTGTAGACGTTCAGCGGGATGACCCCGGGCACCTTCCTCTTGATCGTCCGGGCGGCGTCGAGGATGTCGTCCCAGTCCGACGGACGCCAGTCGCGGGGCAGTCCGGCCCGGGCGAAGATCTTCCGGTTGAACCACAGGCCGCGGGTGTCGGTGCCGGTGGGCACGCCGTACGTCCTGCCGTCCCCGCCCCGGGCCGCCCGGCGCGCGGTGGCGGCGAACCGGTCCCACTCGGGCCACCGCGTCAGGTAGCGGTCGAGCGGCCGGAGATGCCCCGCCTCGATGTCGGACCGGACGCGGAAGGTGTCCTCGTAGACCAGGTCCGGCGCGGTCCGGGAGGAGCGCATCATCTGCTGGATCTTGGCGGCGTAGTCGTCGTCCTGGGCCTGGACCGGGACGAGCTTCACCGTCTTGCCCGGGTGCGCCGCCTCGAACTGCTTCTTCACGGATGCCAGATACGCGTCCTTGTACCGGATCGCGTTGTCGGTGCTGCGGTTGTAGGCGACCCGGACGGTGTCCGGATCGCTCCCGGAGCCGCCACCGCAGGCGGTGAGCGCGGTGGCGGCCAGGACTGCGGCGACGATCAGCGGGGCGGTGGAGCGCACGGGCACGACCTCCTCCTGGCCTGGCCTCGAGTGGGCTGCCTGGCGACCGTACGAGGCCCTCACCGGCCGGTCAATGGCTGTGGATGACTACCCGTCAGGGAGGTGGTGAGTCGTCATGAAAGCGTCAATCCCTGGTGGCGGGGGCGCACTTCGGCGATCCGCGCCGCGCCTGGTGGAGCCCGGCGCGCCACGGGGGCGTGGCCGGGGGAGGAGTGGCCGGGGAGGAGTGCTCGGGGCGGGGCAGGTGGGCCCCGCTGGTGGTGGTCCCGCTCGGGAGTGGTCCCCTCGGGCTGCGCACCCGAGCCCAAGGGTGACGAGGCGACACGGCGCGCGGGCCGGTTCGGCTCGGCGGTCGGTCCGGAGGGTGGGCCCCGTGAGGTCCGGACCGGCGTCGGCGCCCGGTTCGGTGGGGTCCGGACCGGGGCCGCCGGCGCCCGGTTCAGCGCGGGGAGAGCCAGCGGTAGCAGAGCTCCGGCCGCCCGATCTGCCCGTACTGCGGGGTGCGTTCGGCCCGGCCCGCACCGACCAGGTGCTCCAGATAGCGCCGCGAGGTGATGCGGGAGATTCCCACCGCCTCTCCGGCGGCGCTCGCGGTGACACCCCGGGGCCCGGACTCCCGCAGCACCCGGGTCACCGCCTCCAGCGTGGGGCCGCTCAGCCCCTTGGGCAGGTCCGCCGGCTGCGGCGCCCGCAGCGACGCGATGGCCCGGTCGACCTCGTCCTGGCCGCTGGCCTCCCCGGCGGCCCCCCGGAACTCGGCGTACCGGACGAGCCGGTCCCGCAGCGTGGCGAAGGTGAACGGCTTCAGGACGTGCTGCACCACGCCGAGCGAGACCCCCTCCCGGACGACCGCCAGATCCCGGGCCGAGGTCACTGCGATCACATCCGCGGTGTGCCCGGCCGCCCGCAGCGACCGGACGAGCTGGAGCCCGTGCCCGTCGGGCAGATACAGGTCGAGCAGCAGCAGATCCACCGGCTGCCGGTCCAGCGCCCGCCGTGCCGCGCCGCCGGAGTGCACGGTCCCGGCGACGGTGAACCCGGGGACCCGGCCCACGTAGAGCGCGTGCGCGTCGGCCGCGACCGGGTCGTCCTCCACGACGAGGACGCGGATCGGGCCGTCGCCCTGCTGTGGCTCGGTCATCCGGCTGCTCCGGCGGTTCTTCGGGGTGCGGCGGCTGCGGAGCCGGTGCGGACCGGGAGCCGTACGGTGAACTCCGCTCCGCCTTCCGGCGCCCGCCCCAGTTCGATCGTCCCACCGTTGCGGCGGACCGCCTGGCGGACGAGGGCGAGGCCCAGGCCCCGGCCCGGCCCGGCGGCCGGCCTCGGGACGCCGTCCGGCGCCCTGTCGTCCGGTGTCCCGCCGTCCGGTGCCCCGCCCTCTGGTGCGGCCGGCAGCTTGGTGCTCCAGCCGCGCCGGAAGACCGCGTCGGCCGCGGCGGGGTCCACGCCCGGACCGGTGTCCGCGACCCGCAGGGTGAGCTCTCCGTCCACGGCGCGGGCGGTGACGACGACCCGGGGGCGCGGCCCCGCCGCCGCCCGGCCAGGACCGTCCCCGCTGTCCCCGCCGTCCCCGCAGGATCCGGCCGAGCTCGATCCGTTCGCGCCGGATCCGTCCGGGCCCGATCCGCTCAGGCCGGGGGCGTCCGGGTCGGGTCCGTCCGGGTCGGGTCCGTCCGCGCCGGGTCCGTCCGGGTCGGGTCCGTTCGCGCCGGATCCGTCCGGGCCCGATCCGCTCGGGCTGGGGGCGTCCGGGTCGGATCCGTCCGCGCCGGGGCCGTCCAGGTCGGGTCCGTCCGCGCTCGGTCCCTCCCGGTACGCGCCCTCCGCCGCCGCGTCCAGCGCGTTGTCCACCAGGTTGCCGAGGACCGTGACCAGGTCCCGGGCGGCCAGGGAGTCCGGCAGCAGCCCGTCGTCGATCCGGCTGTCCGGCGCCAGCACCAGCTCGACCCCGCGCTCGTTGGCCTGCGCGGCCTTGCCCAGCAGCAGCGCCGCCAGCACCGGTTCGCCGACCGCGGCGACCACCTGGTCGGTGAGCGCCTGCGCCAGTTCCAGCTCCGCCGTGGCGAACTCCACCGCCTCCTCCGCCCGCCCCAGCTCGATCAGCGAGACGACGGCGTGAAGCCGGTTCGCCGCCTCGTGCGCCTGCGAGCGCAGCGCCTCGGTGAAGCCGCGCACCGAGTCCAGCTCGCCGGAGAGCGCCTGGAGCTCGGTGTGGTCCCGGAGGGTCACCACCGTGCCGCGCTGCTCCCCACTGGAGACGGGTGAGGTGTTCACGACCACGATCCGGTCGGCGGTCAGATGCACCTCGTCCACCCGCGGCTCCGCGGCCAGCAGCGCCCCGGTGAGCGGTGCGGGCAGCCCCAGATCGGCCACCGACCGGCCCACCGCGTCCTCGTCCACCCCCAGCAGCTCGCGCCCGCCGTCGTTGATCAGCGCGATCCGCCGCTGCCCGTCCAGCATCACCAGCCCCTCGCGCACCGCGTGCAGCGCCGCCTGGTGGTAGTCGTGCATCCGGCTGAGCTCGGTGGCGTTCATCCCGTGGGTGTGACGGCGCAGCCGGGCGTTGATCACATAGGTCCCGATGCCGCCGAGCGCCAGCGCGCCCGCCGCGACGCCGAGCAGCCCGGTCATCTGCCGCCGCACCTGGTCGCTGATCCGCTCGACGGTGATGCCCGCGCTGACCAGCCCGACGATGCGCCGGCCGTCCCGGACCGGGGTCACCACCCGGACCGAGGGGCCCAGGGTGCCCGTGTAGGTCTCGGTGAACGTGCGGCCCGCCAGCGCCGGACCGGTGTGGCCCAGGAACGCGCCGCCGATCCGCCCGGGGTCCGGGTGGGTCCAGCGGATGCCCTCCCGGTTCATGATCGTCACAAAGGCGACCCCGCTGTCCCGGCGGACCTGCTCGGCGTACGGCTGGAGCGCGGCCGAGGGATTTCCGCCCCGGATCGCGGCGCGTACCGAGGGCGCGTCCGCGACGGCCCGCGCCGCGGCCGTCGTCTGGTGGCGCGCCGCCTCCTCGGCCTGGCGCAGGGCGGTGACGTACGCGAACACCGCGCACCCGGCGACCGCCGCCGCGACCAGCACGACCTGCATCGCGAAGAGCTGGCCCGCCAGGCTGCGGGGTCGGGGTATGCGCATGGGGCCAGTCTGCCGGGTCCGCGGCGGACGGCCGGAAACGGTCCGTGAACGATATGAACGCAAGGGTGACCGCCGTCACATGGCAGTGGATATTCAGCGGAACGTCCAGGACGTGAGCCGCACGTACTGCGCCAGGACAAGGAGACGACGTGGCTGCGCAGACCTTGCCACCGGAGCCGGCACCGGACCGGCCGGTAAAGACCGGGAAGCGGGACCGGACCCACTTCCTGTACCTCGCCGTGATCGGCGCGGTGCTCCTCGGTATCGCGGTGGGCTTCGCCGCTCCGGGGGTGGCGGTCGAGCTCAAGCCGCTCGGCGCCGGATTCGTGAAGCTGATCAAGATGATGATCTCGCCGGTCATCTTCTGCACGATCGTGCTGGGCGTCGGCTCGGTGCGGAAGGCCGCCAAGGTCGGAGCGGTGGGCGGGCTCGCGCTCGGCTACTTCATGGTGATGTCCACCGTGGCGCTGGGCATCGGCCTGCTGGTGGGGAATCTGCTGGACCCGGGCTCCGGGCTGCACCTCACCGAGGCCACCCGGAGCGCCGGTGAGGCGCAGGCCGAGGGCGCAGCTAAGTCCACCGCGGACTTCCTGCTCAGCATGATCCCGACCACCATGGTCTCCGCCTTCACCAACGAACTGGTGCTCCAGACGCTGCTGGTCGCGCTGCTCGTGGGCTTCGCCCTGCAGGCGATGGGGCCCGCCGGCGAGCCGGTCCTCCGCGGGGTCGGCCACCTCCAGAAGCTGGTCTTCCGGGTGCTGGCCATGATCATGTGGGCCGCCCCGGTCGGCGCCTTCGGCGCGATCGCCGCGGTGGTCGGGGAGACGGGCATCGACGCCCTGAAGTCCCTCGCCGTCATCATGGTCGGCTTCTACCTCACCTGTGCGCTCTTCGTGGTCGTCGTGCTGGGGACGCTGCTGCGGCTGGTCGCCGGGGTGAATCTGTTCCTGCTGCTGAAGTACCTGGCCCGGGAGTTCCTGCTGATCCTGTCGACCTCGTCCTCCGAGTCGGCGCTGCCGCGGCTCATCGCGAAGATGGAGCACCTGGGCGTCAGCAAGCCGGTGGTCGGCATCACCGTGCCCACCGGCTACTCCTTCAACCTCGACGGCACCGCGATCTATCTGACGATGGCCTCGCTGTTCGTCGCCGAGGCGATGGGTGATCCGCTCGCCCTCGGCGAGCAGATCTCCCTGCTCGTCTTCATGATCATTGCTTCCAAGGGGGCCGCGGGCGTCACCGGCGCGGGCCTCGCGACCCTGGCCGGCGGACTCCAGTCGCACCGGCCGGAACTGCTGGACGGCGTCGGGCTGATCGTCGGCATCGACCGCTTCATGAGCGAGGCGCGGGCGCTGACGAACTTCGCGGGCAACGCCGTGGCGACCGTCCTCGTCGGCACCTGGACCAAGGAGATCGACAAGGAGCGGGTGGCCGAGGTGCTCGCCGGACGGGTGCCGTTCGACGAGACGACTATGGCGGACGACGCCCCCGCAGCACCCCACGCGGACGTGCCCGAGCCGCGGGAGCCGGCGGGCAAGGAGCCCGTCGCGGGGTGACCGCCGGCGGGGGACGGGCGGGGCCCGGCTCTGGCTTCGGCCCCGGCCTCGTCCGCGGGCCGCCCCGGCCCGGTGCGCGGTGCCACGGGCCGCGTGCACAGGGCGCGTGAGCAGGGCGCGTGAACAGACCGGGTGAACAGGGGCCGTGAACAGGGCGCCGGGGGGGCGGGGGGGTGTAGCGGGCCCCCCGCCCCGAGGGGTGTAGGGCCGCCCCCGAGACCCACCGGCCCCCCCCGCCCCCCCCACAACGCCCCGCCCACAAACACA
>NZ_JBEOXS010000094.1:0-20234 GCF_040296705.1 Streptomyces sp. NPDC002055 | reverse complement strand
GTCCGGCCACGGGGCCGGACCGGTCGCCCGCCGGGCCGGATCCACCGGGGCACCTCCCGCCGGCGGCGCCCCGTCCAGCCGTCGGCCCCGGCCGGACCGGGCCGGGCCGTGAGGAGAGTGCATGACATCCGCTGAGTCCGTCGGGCCCGCCGGCCCCGCCGAGCCCGCCGGGCAGGGCAGCAAGGGCTTCGACCTCGGAAGGCTGCTCGCGGAGCGCGGCGCCGAGCGCTACGGCCTGCACACCCGGTACCTCAACCACCAACTGCCGCGCATGCTGCACACCATCGGCTTCGACAAGGTCTACGAGCGGGCCGAGGGCGCGTACTTCTGGGACGCGGACGGTCTGGACTACCTCGACATGCTCGCCGGCTTCGGGGTGATGGGCCTGGGCCGGCACCACCCGGTCGTCCGCAAGGCCCTGCACGACGTCCTCGACGCCTCCCTCGCCGACCTCACCCGCTTCGACTGCCAGCCGCTGCCCGGCCTGCTCGCCGCACGGCTCCTCGGCCACGCCCCCCACCTGGACCGTGTGTTCTTCGGCAACAGCGGCACGGAGGCGGTGGAGACCGCGCTCAAGTTCGCCCGATACGCCACCGGCAAGCCGCGCGTCGTCCACTGCACCCACGGCTTCCACGGGCTGACCACCGGCTCCCTCTCGGTCAACGGCGAGGAGTGCTTCCGCGACGGCTTCGCCCCACTGCTGCCCGACACCGCCATCGCCCTGGGCGACCTGGACGCCCTGGAACGGGAGCTGCGGCGCGGCGACGTCGCGGCGTTCATCGTCGAGCCGGTCCAGGGCAAGGGCGTGCACGCGGCCCCGCCGGGCTTCCTGCTCGCCGCCCAGCACCTGCTGCGCCGCCACAAGGCCCTGCTCATCTCCGACGAGGTGCAGACCGGCCTCGGCCGCACCGGCGACTTCTTCGCCTACCAGCACGAGGAGGGCGTCGAACCGGACCTGGTGTGCGTGGCCAAGGCGCTCTCCGGCGGCTACGTCCCGGTCGGCGCCACCCTCGGCCGGGACTGGATCTTCCGGCGGGTCTACTCCTCCATGGACCGGGTGCTCGTCCACTCCGCCAGCTTCGGCGGCAACGCCCAGGCCATGGCAGCCGGGCTCGCGACCCTCGCGGTGCTGGAGGACGAGGGCATCGTGGCCAACGCCCGGCACACCGGCGACCTGCTGCGCTCCCGGCTCACGGCGCTGGCCGACCGGTACGAGCTGCTGCACGACGTCCGCGGCCGGGGCCTGATGATCGGCATCGAGTTCGGCCGGCCGAAGTCGCTGGTGCTGCGCAGCCGGTGGGCGATGCTCCAGGCCGCCCGCAAGGGGCTGTTCGCCCAGATGGTGGTGGCCCCGCTGCTCCAGCGGCACCGCATCCTCACCCAGGTCTCCGGCGACCGGCTCGAAGTGATCAAGCTGATTCCCCCGCTGATCATCGGGGAGCGGGAGGTGGACCGCTTCGTCTCGGCGTTCACCGAGGTCATGGACGACGCCCACAGCGGCGGCGGGCTGCTCTGGGACTTCGGCCGCACCCTGGTGAAGCAGGCGGTGGTGGAGCGCTGACTGGGGCGGATTTGCCTCTGAGGCAACTTTCTTGCCTCAGGGGCAGGGGCTCTGGCTCAATCGGGGTATGACACTCGAGACCGGACAGCGGTCCGGCGGCCCGCCGCCGGAGGAGCTGCCGGCCGTCGCCCGCGCTTACCGGGACTCTTGCGACAAGCCCCGGCGTTCACGCCGGGGATGAATGCATCTCAAGGCTGCTCTGACGTGCACGTCAGTACGGGTGTTGTTGCTGCTCGATGTAGTGGCGGATGATCGCCAACGGTGCTGTACCGCAGGATGTGGCGAAGTACGAGGGTGACCACTGATGACCGCGTGTTCGAACACTCCACGCTAGTACTTGGTCATAAAGACCAAGTGAACGTGCATCACCGAAACCACATGCCTGCCACGCCTTTAGTCATTCACCTGATTCGCGAGACCAAGTCGTAGTAGCGTCGCGGTCATGCAGCTCCGCTACAACTACCGGGCCTACCCGGATGCCTCCCAGTGCCGCGCTTTGGCGCAGGCGTTCGGGTGCGCGCGGGTGGTGTGGAACGACTGCCTGCGCGACCGCAGGGAAGCGCATGCGGCGGGGCTGCCGTATGTGACGTCGGGGGAGCTGTCCCGGCGTCGCATCACCCAAGCCAAACGCACCATCGAGCGCGCCTGGCTCGCGGAGGTGTCGGCGGTCGTCCTGCAACAGTCCCTGCGCGACCTGGATACCGCCTACAAGAACTTCTTCGACAGTCTCAAGGGCAAGCGGCGGGGCCGGAGGGTCGGGCCGCCGCGGTACAAGTCGAAGAAGGACACCCGGCAGTCGATCCGCCTGACTGCCGGCGCCTTCTCCCTCCAAGGGGACGGCACGGTGTATGTGGCCAAGGTCGGCAGCCTCAAGGTCAGGTGGTCGCGTCGGCTTCCGGCCGCACCCACGTCCCTGACCGTCACCCTGGACAGCTCGGGGCGGTACTTCCTGAGCTTCGTCGTGGACACCGAGCCCGACATCCTCCCCGAGGCGCAGACCGACACCGGCATCGACCTCGGCCTGTCCGCCTTCGCCGTCCTCTCCGACGGGACGAAGATCGCTGCCCCGCGTTTCCTGCGCCGGGCGGAGAAGAAGCTCAGGCGGCTTCAGCGGGAGCTGTCCCGCAAGGCGAAGGGTTCGAGGAACCGGGTCAAGGCCCGGATCAAGGTCGCACGCCAGCACGCACGGGTGACCGACCGGCGCCGGGACTTCCACCACAAGGCATCCACACAGATCATCCGCGACAACCAAGCGGTGTACGTGGAGGACCTCGCGGTGTCCGGCCTCGGCCGCAGCCGGCTGGCCAAGTCCGTGCACGACGCGGGATGGGCTGCCTTCGTCGGCATGCTGGAATACAAGGCCGCCAAACACGGCCGCACCTTCGCAAAGGTGGACCGGGTGTTCCCGTCCTCCCAGCTCTGCTCGGTCTGCGGATTCCGGGACGGTCCCAAGCCCCTGCACATCCGGGAGTGGACCTGCGGTCAGTGTGGGGCCGTGCATGAGCGTGACCACAACGCCGCATCCAACGTCCTGGCCGAAGGACGCCGTATCGTCGCCGCCGGACGGGTGGAGACGTCAAACGCCTGTGGAGCGCCGGTAAGACGGGTACATGTGCCCGCACAGCGCGGTGAAGCAGGAAGCCCCCGGAAGGGTCAGCCGACCCAGGCCGGAATCCCCGGACTGTAGGCCAGGGAGCACGTCAAGGCACGACGGTCTCGGAACTGCTCGGCGAGCGGCCCCCGGCCCCGGACTCCGTCATCCGGGCCGCCCGCGCGGAGCCGGCCGAGGCCGAGGGCTGGACGTACTGGCAGGCCGGCGCCCCGGGCCGCGCCATGCAGGCCCTCCGGGTGCATGTGCCGGCCGGCGGCCCGCAGGGCGACCTGGTGCGGGTGCACCCCGGCGAGGAGTGGATCCACGTCCTCGGCGGCCGGCTCCGGCTGACGCTGGGGGACAGCGCGGAGGTCCTGGAGCCCGGCGACTCCGCGCACTTCGACTCGCTCACCCCGCACCGGATCGCGGCCGTCTCGGCGGGCGGCGCGGACCTGCTCTTCGTCCACACCCTGCTGCGGAGCAACGCCGCCGAGCTGTGTCTCGGCGGGGAGCCGCGCCGGACCTTCTGACCCTGCCGCACCTTCTGACCTCGCCGCACCTTCTGCCCCGCCGAACCTTCTGACCAGCGGCCCCGGAACCCGGGACCGCTCCCATCCCGGAACGCTCCCCGCGCACCCAGGGCGTCCCCGGTGTGCCCGCGTGCGCCCCGGGACCGTCCGGAAAGGCTCCCCGTATGCCACCCAAGGACGAACCGGGCGTCGAGCGCGAGGACGGCCGCTTCCCCCGCGGACTCGTCCTCCGGCTGTTCGCCTACCTGGTGGCCGGCCATCTCTTCGCCGGCTTCCTCTACCTGCTCTTCTCCATAGGGGCCAACTAGGTGTCCGTTTCAGAGGTGACCTTCTGAGGTGCAGGCCCTCGTCGGTGACGATGACGCTCGGCAGCTCGGCGAACAATAATCGGTTGCCGATCGGCGATGGCGGTGGATCCAATGTCCGGCATGATCACGTGGGGGCGCCCGCCGCGGCGAGAGGTGATGAACGCGAACAGCCTGCCCCGGCCGGCGTGCGATCCGGGCTGACCACGACAGCACCGTCCCAGGGGAGAAGCCACCCGATGAACACGCCACCATCGCCGTCCGGAGCGGAGCGCACAGACGGAGCGTCCGTCCGCCTGGGCGCTCTCGTCCCGCTGACGCGGCCCGGCTGGGTCGAGGCGGGGCGACACCTGCTCGCAGGACTCGACCTGGCCGTTCGTGAGGTCAACGACGCCGGTGGGATCGACGGCAGACCACTGGAGCTGGTGGTCCGGGACACCGCGGCCGATCCGGAGCGGGCTGCGGCGGCCGTGGACGAACTGGCCGGCCTGGGCGTGGCCGCCGTCGCGGGCGAGTACCACAGCGTCGTCGCCCGCGCCGCAGCCGCCCGGGCCGACGCCCTCGGCGTACCGTTCCTCTGCTCGTCCGCGGTGCTCGACGCACTCACCGAGGAGCCGACGGAGTGGGTCGCGCGGGTGGCCCCGGCCCAGTCCCACGGCTGGCGGATCTACGCGGACTTCCTCCTCGGCGCGGGCCGGCGACGGATCGCCGTGGCGACCCAGCCGAGCGTCTACTGGGCGTCCGGGACCCGCGTCCTGCGGGACCACCTCGCTCCCCGCGGCGGCACCGTCGTCGAACTGGACACGAACGCCCTCACCCCCGACGCCCTGTGCGACGCGCTCGTCGACCACGGCGTGACGGCGCTCCTCCTGCTGGTCGGCCATCCGGAGCCGGCGGTGCCGATCGTCAGGGCCGTCCGGGGCGATCGGCGGCTCGCTCAGATCCTGATCGGCGCTCCGGCCGGACAACCGGAGTTCGCCGAATGGGGCGCGGCGCTGGGCGAGGACGGGGCCGGGATCCCGTTCCTGCGCTACCTGCCCGAGCGCCTCGGTCCGCTCGGCGAACGCGTGGGGAAGGAGCTCCGCGAGCGGCTGGGCGAAGCGCCCTCCTTCGTCGCGTTCGAGGGCTGGGACACCCTTGCCGTCCTCGCCGCGGTGCTGCGTTCCCACGGCACGGACCGGGCGGCTGTCGCCGGGTCATGGCCGCGCGTGGCGGTGGAGGGCACCCGCGGACCGATCCGGTTCTCCCGCACGCCGGGCATCAGCGTTCGGCAATGGGCTTGGGCACCAACCCAAGTCGTTGACCGGGACCCGGCGGAACCCGATCGCTTTCGGATCCTGCACTCCGGCTGAGAGAGCACTGAGGCCGACCGCCCACCTGGTCCCTTGCTCCTTCGTCAGATCACCGTGCCCCACACGGTGATCATCACAGACCTCGATCCACCTCCGAAACAGCCCCTGGGCCCGGGAGACCGGGACGGGGGCCCGTCCCCGCAGGTCACGCGCTGGTGAGGAACCGTTCGCGGAGCCGCTCGCGGTCCGCCGGGCCGAACTCCAGGCCCTCCCGCAGATAGGTGTCGACCGTGCCCCAGGTCTCGGCGATCGTCTCGAACGCCGCGGTCAGGTACTCCGCGCGGGCGTCGAAGAGCGGGCTCAGCAGCTCTCTGACCTCGTCCGACAGGCGGGCCTCGGAGGTGTCGTCGCGGCGCATCCGGTAGCGGCGGTGCGCGGCGTTGCTCGCCAGGTAGTCGGTCTCGATGGCGTCGCGCTCGACGCCCAGCGCGAGCAGGGCCACGGCGATCGACAGCCCGGCCCGGTCCTTGCCGGCGGCGCAGTGCATCAGCGCCGGGACGCTGTCGTCGGCGAGAGCGTGCAGCACCCGGCTGTGCTCGGCGGTGCGGTCCCGGATGATCTCGCGGTAGATGGTGGTCATCCGGGCGGCGGCCTTGCCGTCGCCGAGCACGCCCCGGAGCTGGTCCAGCTCGCCGTCGCGCACCATCTTCCAGAACTCGGCGCCGTGCGCCGGGTCGGTCAGCGGGATGTTGAGGTGGCGCACGCCCGGCAGTGCCACATCCGGGCCTTCGAGGGCCACATCGGCGGAGTTCCGGAAATCGAAGATCGTGTGCAGGCCGAGCGAGGCCAGGAACGTGGCGTCCTCGGACGTCGCGCTCGCCAGATGGCCGCTCCGGAACAGCACGCCGGTCCGTACGCGCCGGCCGTCCGCGGCCGGCAGTCCGCCGACGTCACGGAAGTTGCGCACCCCCGCGAGCTCGGGCTCGGTCGACGGGGCCTGCGGGACCTGAGGCGTCTGCGTCACGGGCGCTCCTCGCTGTCGGCCGTCGACGCTCTCCGCCGACGAGGTGACCTCTCGACCCTACGGTATTGGTTGCCGAGGCAATCATTTCGACGGGAGAGGTTCTCTTCCGGAGTTCGGGAAATCAGCCGGTGGCCAATATCACGCCTCGTCAACCCCCGGTTACGGTGGCGTAGGTCACTCCTGGAGGTGAATCATCGGCTGACGTGGCAGACGATTCGACTTCAATCACCAGCGGGCTCATCGGGTCGTACGCGGCCGTCGGGGACAGTTTCACCGAAGGGGTCGGCGACCCCGGCCCGGGAGGCGCGTTCCTCGGCTGGGCCGACCGGCTCGCCGTCCTTCTCTCCGACGTGCACTCCGGCTCCGAGGTGCGTTCCGGCTCCGGCGGCCCGGACGGCACCCCGCCCGAGGGCTTCCGGTACGCCAACCTCGCCGTCCGCGGCAGGCTGCTCGACCAGATCGTCGCCGAGCAGGTGCCCCGGGCCAAGGAACTCGGCCCCGACCTCGTGAGCTTCTGCGCCGGCGGCAACGACATCCTCCGGCCGGGCAGCGACCCCGACGACGTGGCCGAGCGCTTCGAGGCGGCGGTCGCCGACCTGGCGGGAGCGGTCGGCACCGTCATGGTGTGCACCGGCTTCGACACCCGCGGCGTACCCGTCCTCCGCCACCTCCGGGGGAAGATCGCCACCTACACCGCCCACGTACGGGCCATCGCCGACCGCTACGAGTGCCCGGTGCTGGACCTGTGGTCGCTGCGCTCGGTGCAGGACCGGCGGGCCTGGGACGGCGACCGGCTGCACCTCTCCCCGGACGGGCACACCCGGGTCGCGCTCCGGGCGGGCCAGGTGCTCGGCCTGCCGGTGCCCGCGGACCCGGACCAGCCGTGGCCGCCGGAGCCGGAGCGGGGCGCGGCCGAGGTGCGCCGGGACAACGTCCAGTGGGCGCGCGAGCATCTGGTGCCGTGGATCGGCCGCCGCCTGCGGGGCGAGTCCTCGGGGGACCACGTCGAGCCCAAGCGTCCGGACCTGCTGCCGCTCTGAACGGGGGCTGTTGTCCGGATCCGGGGCTGCCGCTCCGGTCCGGGACGGCCCGCCGCGTCCGGCCGGGGAGTCCGTGGTGAGTCCGCGGGGGGTTCCGTGGTGGCCGCCGGGCGGAACGGTCCGGCCTGCCGCTGAACCCGCCGGCCGTGGGTGTGGGTGCGGGTGTGCGTTCCAGGGCCGCTACGGGACCCTCGGGTGACGGGGCGTGTTCGGGTGCGTGACGCGCCCCGGGGTGCGGGGGCGGGTCAGGCCCGTCCCGCCGCGTCCCCGTTGCACTCCAGTTCGGCCGTGCACTCCAGTTCGGCCCAGACGACATGCCCCCGCCCGCTGGTCCCGGGGTGCACACCCCAGGTGCGGGACAGCGCGTCGACCAGGAGCAGCCCCCGGCCGCTCTCCCCGTCCACATCGCCCGACCCGGGGTGCGGCTCGGTCGCCGCGCAGCCCTCGTCGGTCACCTCCAGGCGCAACCGGCGCCCGTCGGAGCGCAGTTCGCAGCCGAGCTTCTCGCTGTCGGTGTGCCGCACGACGTTGGTGACGAGTTCGGAGACCACCAACTCCATGCTGCAGCGGGACTCGTCGTCGACTCCCCACGCGCTCAGCCGTTCCAGGACGCGCCGTCGTGCCTCGGCCACGGAGGTGCGCAGCGCCGGCAGTTGGAACGCGTCCTGGCGGCCCTCGGCGAGAGTGCCGCCGTGGTCCATTAACCGGAGGACGTCATGGAAGGAAGCCACGCCGTAACTATGCGCGTGCCACAACAGCTATGGCAAGGTTCAATCTGTAAATTGCAGAATCACAAGGACAGCCTGTCAGCTGAAGTGACGCCATGACACACTGCGTGACTGTGAAGCCAGTTGGAGGGGATCGGTAGTGGCCGACGCACGTCCCGGCGGTGCCCCCACGGTCCTGCGCATGGTGCTCGGCAAGCGCTTGCAGGACCTCCGGGAGAAGGCGGGCCTGTCGTACGAGGACGCGGGGCGCGCCCTCGACGTCACCCACGCCACGGTCCGCCGCATGGAGAAGGCCGAAGTCGGGCTGAAAATCCCGTATGTCGAGAAACTCCTTCTCACCTACGGCATCACGGAACAGGAGGAGATCGAGGGATTCCTGTCCCTGGCACGAGAGGCGAACCGGCGCGGCTGGTGGCACCGCTTCCGCGATGTCCTGCCGGAGTGGTTCAGCGCGTTCGTCAGCCTGGAGGGTGAGGCCAACCTCATCCGGGCCTACGAACCGCACTACATCCCCGGCCTGCTGCAGACCCCGGCGTACGCCCGGGCCGTGCTGCGCGCCGGACAGCCGCACGCCTCCGACGACGAGATCGACCGCCTCGTCGCCCTCCGTATCGAGCGCCAGAGCCTGTTGACCAAGGCTGACGCGCCGGTGCTGTGGGTCGTCATGGACGAGACGGTGCTGCGCCGGCCCATCGGGGGACCCGGCGTGATGCGGGAGCAGGTGGACCGGCTGATCGACGCCATGTCGATGCCGAACGTACGGCTGCAGCTGATGCCGTTCGCCGCCGGCCCCCACCCCGCGATGTACGGCCCGTTCCACATTTTCCGGTTCCCGATCCAGGAGCTGCCGGACATCGCCTACACGGAAAGCCTTCTGGGCGGCGTCTACTTCGACCAACGCGACGACGTCTCGGCGTTCCTGGAGGCTCTGGACCGGATGTGCGCGCAGGCCCTGCCCGCACACACCACCGAGGGATACCTGGGTGGCATTCGCAAGGAGATCTGAGACCAGATGGGTCGCATATACAACGGCATGCCGGCCAAGGACCTCGGTACCGAGGGCTGGCACAAGCCGTGGAGCGGCGGTAACGGGGGAAGCTGTCTCGAGGCCATGAGGCTGAGTGACGGCCGGGTGGCACTGCGCCAGTCGACGGACCCGGATGGACCCGCGCTCATCTACACCCACCACGAGATCGAGACGTTCATCCAGGGCGCGAAGGCCGGCGAAGCCGACTTCCTGCTCGCATGACGGGGACTGTGCACCGAAGGGAGAGCGGCGTGACCGACCAGGGCTTCTCCGCCGACGAGATAGACACCAGCAGGCCCCACCCGGCCCGCATGTACGACTTCTACCTGGGGGGACGGGACAACTACCAGGTGGACCGGGAGGCCGCCGCGGGCGTGGTCCGGCAGATACCCGAGATCCTCACCGCGGCCCGGATGAACCGCGCCTTCCTCGAACGGGCCGTCCGCTCCGTGGTGGAGAGCGGCGTCCGGCAGATCATCGACGTCGGCACGGGCATCCCCACCTCGCCCAACCCGCACGAGATCGCCCGCGGGGTCGCGCCCGACGTGAAGGTCGCCTATGTCGACAACGACCCCATCGTGGCGTCGCACGCGGGCGCCCGGCTCACCGGCACCCCGGACACCGGGTTCGCCCTGGCCGACATCCGCAAGCCCGAGACGATCCTGGAGCACCCGGCCGTCCGGGAACTGATCGACTTCGACCGGCCGGTGGCGCTGCTGCTGGTCGCCGTCCTCCACTTCGTCCGGGACGACGAGGGACCGGCCGGCATCGTCGCCACCCTCGCCGAGGCCCTTCCCCCGGGCAGCCGGCTGGTGCTCTCCCACGCCACCTCGGACTTCCACCCCGACGGCATGCCCGAGGTGCTGAAGATCTACAAGAACGCCACCGCCACGCTCAACCCGCGCCCGCACGCCGACGTCCTCCCCTTGTTCGACGGATTCCGGCTGCTGGAACCGGGCCTGGTGCAGGTGCCGCTGTGGCGGCCGGACGGCCCGCCGCCACCCGCCGGCGAACTGGGCAGGATCGGCTTCTACGGCGGGGTGGGCGTCAAGGAGTGAACGGATACGGCATGCGCACCGGACCGGCGACCGGCGTGTGCACCGGGCGGACGAACAGAGGGACGATGTGACGAGGGTCCGGCTGCGGGTCGAGGAACGGCGCGAGGAACTGCTGGGCGCGGCGGTCGAACAGATCGAGGCGCGCGGCGTCGCGGACTTCCGGATCTCGGACGTCGCGGCGTCGCTCGGGGTCAGCAACGCGCTGGTGCTCTACCACTTCTCGACCAAGGAGAAGCTGGTCGCGGCGGCGTTCGCGCACGCCGCCGAGGCGGACCTCGCCCGGCTGCACACCCTGGCCGGCCGGGGCGGCAGCGCGGTCAAGCGGCTCCGCGCCGTGGTCCGCTGGTACTCGCCCACCGGGCAGGCCAAGGGCTGGAAGCTGTGGATCGAGGGGTGGGCGGCCGCGCTGCGCGAACCGGTGCTGCGCGAGGTGTCCCTGGGCCTGGACCGGCAGTGGAAGTCGACCCTGGCCGAGCTGATCGCGGAGGGCGCGGACGCCGGGGAGTACGTGTGCGCCGATCCGCGGTCCGCGGCCTGGCGGCTCACCGCGTTCCTGGACGGCCTCGCGGTGCAGATGACGGCCTACCCGGGCGCCCTCAGCCGGCGGCGGATGGAGACCTGGGTGGACGACGCCCTCGCCGCGGAACTGGGGCTGGGGCGGGCCCGGCCGGCGGGGGACTGCTGAGTCTCCGGTTCCGTCGGGCCGCCGATGGCGCCCTTTGGCCGTCCGTCGCCGTCCGTTGTTGTCGGTTGCCGTCGCTCGCCGGATTCCGTGGGCCGTCGGCCTCGCGGCCACCGCGGGTGAGCGCGGGACGCGACGCTGCGGAAGCCCCCGGAAGAACTCCGCGGCACCGATGTCACATTTCCGGGGGCCGGTCCGTCGTAGGGGTGACAGCGCAGACCCCGCACACGATGGAGGCCCACCATGGCCCGTATCCCGCTCGACCCGCCGCGCGGCATCCTGGTCCGAATCGCTCAGTGGTACTCGCGGCGCACCTACGGCAAGGTGCTCGACCCGGTCCTCGCCATGGGGCACCACCCCCGGCTGATGGTCGGCTACGCCCGCTTCGAGCAGTCGCTCTCCCGCTGGAACAAGCTCGACCAGGATCTGAAGGCGCTCGCCCTCATGGCCTCGTCGGCATCCATCGGCTGCGCCTGGTGCCTGGACTTCGGCTACTGGGAGAGCCGTCGGCAGGGCATGGACCACCGCCGGCTGCACGAGGTGCCGACGTGGCGGGAGAGCGATGTGTACACCCCGCTGGAGCGTGACGTCATGGAGTACGCGGAGGCGATGACCGCTACGCCGCCGACCGTCGACGACGCCCTCGTGGACCGGCTCCGCGAGCAGCTCGGGGAGCCCGCCGTGGTGGAGCTGACCGCGATGGTGGCGGTGGAGAACCTGCGCTCGCGGATCAATAGCGCACTCGGGCTGACCAGTCAGGGGTTCAAGGACAGCTGCGAGGTTCCGGCACGGGGGTGAGCGGGCTCCTCCGCGGTCCCGGCCGCGCCGACGGCGAGGACGAGCAGGTCCCGGCCACCGCCGACGCATCTCCGGCCCCCTCACTGGCGGTGGCTGCCGAAGCGTTCGGTGATCAGCGGGAGCCGGTCGGCGACGATGGCGTGGGCCGCGGCCCGCGGCGTACTGCCGTCGGCCGCGGCGCGGTCCAGCACCCGGCCGGTCAGCTCGCGCATGGAGCGCCGGATGTGGGCGAAGGCCGCGTCGGCGCCGGGGCCGATGTCCCCGAAGAGGGTCCACCACCACCAGGCGTTGGTGGCGGAGTTGACGACCACATCCGGCAGCACCGTCACGCCCCGGGCCGCCAGGAGCTCCTCCGCCTCGGGCAGCACCGGCATGTTGGCGGCCTCGACGACCAGCCGGGTGGTGACGGCCCGCTGGTTCCCGGCGTCCACGCAGTAGGAGACGGCGGCCGGGACCAGTACCTCGCACTCGGTCTCCAGCCAGGCGGTGCCGGGGAGTTCGGCGTCGGACGGGCGCAGGGCGGACCGGTCGACGGTGCCGAAGGAGTCCCGGGCGGCGAGCAGCGCCTCGACGTCGAGGCCCCGCGGATTGGCGATCGTCCCCTTGATGTCGGCGACCGCCACGATGTCCAGCCCCGCGCGGGCGAGGAAGCGCGCGGTGGCCCCGCCCATCGTGCCCAGGCCCTGTACGGAGACCCGGGCGCCCCGGCGCGGAACCGCCGCCCGGTCCAGCGCGGTCAGCACGGCCTCGGCGACCCCGCAGCCGCCGGCCAGTTCGTCCAGCCCGATGCCGTCCACCTCGACGGCGAAGGCGTCGGCCAGCCGCTGCCGGGCGGCCCGCTCGTCGTCCAGCAGGGGATACACCGCCTGGACGGAGGAGACGAGCCCGGCCTCGGCCGCCGCCCGGTCGACCACGTCCTGGCTGAGTCCCAGGTCCTCGCCGGTCGTCCAGAACCGTTCGATGTACGGGCGCATGGCCCGCAGGTAGCGGACCAGCACGCCGTACGCCTCCGGGGCGTCCGGAGCGCAGTCGATGCCGCCCTTGGCGCCGCCGAGCGGGATGTACCGGGCCCGCGGGTCGTAGTGGAGGGCTTCCTTCATCGTCATGCCGCGGGCGAGTCCGGCGACTTCGTCGAGCGTGCAGCCCGGACGCATCCGTAGCCCGCCGCTGCACACCCCGCGTACCAGGCGGTCGACGACCAGGAAGCCCTGGCGCCCGGTGACGTCGTCGGTCCAGGTCGTGGACAGCAGGGGGCGGGAGGGGGTCACGGGGGTGCTCCTCGGGAGGCTCTGGCTGAACGGCGATTCAGTATCCGGAGCCGGGGGAGCGCCTGTCAAAGGGGCCGACGCGGTGGCGAGTTGACCGCACCGCACCGGCGGTCAGGGGTCGGGCGAGGGCGAGTGCGCCTGTGTGGGGACATTCTCGTCCGCGCGCCGCCCCTCGGCACCGGCCGGCGGCCGCCCCTGCCGTCCGATCAGCGCGCCATGGTCCTGGCGGGCCCGAGCAGGGACGATGGCCCGTGCGGGCCCGCCGCTGCCACGATGGAGGGGTGACCGTCGAGCTGTTTCCCCGTCCTCCCGCCGAGGTGGCCCCCGGCGCCGTCCACCTGCCCGGGTGGCTCGACGCGGGCGAGCAGCGCCGGCTGGTGGAGTCCTGCCGCACCTGGGCGAAGCCGCCCGCCGGGCTCCGGACGGTCCGGATGCCGCGGGGCGGCGAGATGTCGGTGCGCAGTTTCTGTCTGGGCTGGCACTGGTATCCGTACGGCTACGCCCGGACGGTGGTGGACGGCGACGGGGCACCGGTCAAGCCGTTCCCCGCGGTGCTGGGCGACCTGGCCCGCCGGGCGGCGGAGGCGGCGTACGGGGCGCCGTGCACCGCGCCGTACGACATCGCGCTGATCAACTTCTATGACGCCTCCGCCCGGATGGGCCTGCACCGGGACAGCGACGAGCGCTCGGACGCACCGGTGGTCTCCCTCAGCCTCGGCGACACCTGTGTCTTCCGCTTCGGCAACACCGAGACCCGCACTCGGCCCTGGACCGATGTCGAGCTGCGCAGCGGCGACCTCTTCGTCTTCGGCGGCCCCTCCCGTCTCGCCTACCACGGAGTGCCCCGCATCCGGCCGGGCACCGCACCACCCGGCCTCGGGCTGACCGGCCGCCTCAACATCACCTTGCGGGTCAGCGGGCTGGATGACTCCGCAGGTCACTGACTGCGGCCTGGGGCGCGGAACGGAAATCAGTCCCGCAGCCCAGCCCGCTTGGCCATGGCCAGGAGATCGGGGCGACTCCTCTGGTGGATGGTGAACAGGACCCGAAGAACCTCTCTGCCCATGGGGTGAATGCTCGCCATTTGGGGAGCGACGGCGAATGCCTGCTTCAGGGCTTCTTCTGCCCCTGAAAGATCGTTGAGGGCCAGTCTGGCCCTCGCGGCGTCGATGCAGAGGCGCCCGACCCGGGACGGCTTCAATCCGGCTGGTGGCCCCTTCATCAGAGGAGTTGCCATTTCGGATGCCTTGTCGGGGGCTCCCAGCTCAACGTAGGCGGCCAACTCGTACAGCGAGGCGTTCCCCGGGCCGAACGTCAGGTTGTGCATCAGTGCGTCGGACTGGAGTTGGGCGGCCAACTCTTTGGCCTTCGCCAAATGGTCCGTGGTCGCGCCTTTGTCGCGATGCCGGGAGGCCAGCACTACGCCGCGAAGGTGCAGCGAGCCGAGAACGACGACGCCCTCTCGTCCGCCGACGCGCGCGCTCTCGAATTGGGAAATCGCGGATTCGATCAAGGTCAGACCGTCGTCATAGCTCCCTGCGCTCTGGTGCGTTCCCGCTTCATTCCAGGACGCGGCTGCTTCCGCGATCGGGTTCCAGGTCTGGTGAGCAGCCCAGACCTGCCGGGACACGATCGTGTCCGCCAGATCCGGCTGTGCCAGCCTATGTGCGACTGCGTAGGCGCACCCATACGCGTCGACAACGTTCCCCCACGCGACCGAATCGCCGTCGGAGGCCATCGCGGAGGCGGTTGCTTGCCCAAGGACAGTAGGCAGCACCCTCAGCAGCTCCAGGTATGACGTGTCGGCCCGAAGCCGGGCCGCGCGGCGAAGATCGTCGGAGAGCGCCGTCGGTGCGGGAGCGTCCACCTTCGGCAGGCGATACGACCTCACAGCACTTCTGAGGTCGTTGAGGAGGTCGCCCTGTTCCGATGGGTCGGGGAACGGCTGTCCGTAGACCCGGGCGGTAGTGACATGCAGTGCCTTGGCGATGGCTGCGACGACTGGAGGAGTCGCCGCACGGTCGCCGTTCTCGATCTTGCTCAGGTACGAGACCGTGATCTGGGCGTCCCTGGCCAGTTTGGTTTGTCCGATACCCCTGGCCTTGCGGAGCACAGCGATGTTCTCGCCTGCCGCTGGAGTGCTGTCCATAAGGCAACTGTGCCATGGTCAAAGGGGTGTTGAGCCGCTCGTCGCCGTACTGGCGGAACCCCCTGTGTGAGTTCTGTGTTAACTGATCTTGACCTCTCGGGAGTTCACTCAATACGGAAGGTAATTGAGCGGCTACCCAAGATCAGGGGGATGGGATGTCAACACAGACGGAGCCCGACCACGTGGCGAGAGGGGACGGTGTAGAGGGCCTTCCGGCTCCCCATCGGGACTGTCGGCTGTGCGCACACCTGCGCGAGCGGCACCGAACGGCACGGGCGGCAGGTGACCAGAGCAAGAGCACGGATATGCGGGTGCTGTTACGCCGCCACCTCCGAGTGGAGCACGAGGCGGGGTCGTGAGTGGGCGGAACCTGTCGTCGAAGGTCGCGGGGACTGTCCTGAAACTCCCCGCGGCGGCGACACCTCCGCTGTGCCCCGGGAGGTGTTGTCACTGTGAGAGCTACGCCGAATCGGTGATCCGGTGTGGCGGGTGCGCGTCGCTCGTCCTGTGGACGGACGGCGCTCGCATCTGTGGAGGATGCGGAGCGAGGCTGCCGCCTCCCACCTCCTCCTGAATGCCCCGTCGCGCGGTTGCTCGAGAGCTTCCCGCGACAGCCAGGGTGGCCCGCGGTGCGGTCGGCCGGGGTTGCCTGCCCAGGAACTCCCGGGAACTTGCCGGAGATTGAGAGACTGTCAGGCATGGACGACAGTGTGTGGCCTGACGCCTCCCGGCAGGGCGTCCCGGGAAATCCCCCCGTGAAGTGCATCAAGTGCTGGGGCACCAGCGTGATTCTCTCGAAGGCGAAGCACCCCGACACAGGAGTGCTGTTCTGGCGGCTCACCTGCCTCGACTGCCGCGTCGCCTGGCCCCAGGACCAGCACGGAGGGAACCCCGATGAATACGCCTGAGCGAAGGAGACGCCATGAACGAGCCGACACCGGTCCGCCCGTTATGCAACACCTGCCCCAACGGACATAAGAGCGTGATCATGCTGCCCGACGGCCGTCAGAAGTGCTTGGATTGTGGGATGGTCGGCTAGTGACCGGAGAAGCCACACCAGGTCCCATGTCGTCCGACATGGTGCTGAGCGAGATCTTTCAGCGAGCGCTCGACGTCGCCGAAAGGTACGGCTCGACGATCAGCGTGGAGGCGCGCGCCGTCGGCCCGTACGAGTTCATGTCGACCGTCCGGCTCTGCTACCCGCAAGCGCGCCTGGCGTCAGGCGACGGGTAGACGGCCCCGCGCGGACCGCCCCGGTCATCCTCTCCCCTTGGAGGATGACCGGGCATTCGTATGTCCGCAGACAGGCGTGCCGGGCCGTACGACACTCGCCACAGCTCCTGGGCCGGCACTGGGACCCGTCCGGCTATGCCCGGACGGCCATGGGGTCCGGGCACCGTTCCTCGCATCCCTGGGTCACCTGGCCCGCCGGGCGGCGGCGTTGTCGCTCCGGTCATGAGCCCACCCCACCCGGCGAGGGGTGTGGCTGTCCCCACCTGCCAACAGGCCGGTCTGCACGATCGATCGGCTTCGCCCGCCCCGGAATGCTGGCTGCACGGCGCGACGCACTTCCTGTCGTGCCGTTCCATCGACCCAGCCGCACCGGGAGTGCCCATGCCTCTTCGCCGGTCCACGGGCCGGGCGGGCTCCGCAATGGATGCCGGAACCCCGTCCGTCACCGCTGACGGAACCGCCTCCGCCCCCGCCTCAGCCCCCGCCTCCGCAGTACGCCGTTCCCGCCGCAGACGGCGGCTGCTCGCCACGGCCGTCGCCGTCACCGCCGTCACCGCCGGTCTCGCCCTGACCGGGCCGTCCGGGCCGACCGGGTCGACCGGGTCGACCGGGTCGGCAGGGGCGTCCGGGTCGTCCGGGTCGTCCGGGTCGTCCGGGTCGGCAGGGGCGTCCGGGCCGTCCGCGGCGGACGTCGCCGCCCGGTCCGCTCCGGCCGCCGGCCAGGCGCAGCCCGCCCGGCTGACCCTGCCCGAGCCGACCGGCCCGCACCGCGTCGGCACGGTCTCGCTGCACCTGGTCGACCGCGAGCGGCGGGATCCCTGGGGGGAATCGCGGGCGAACCGGGAGCTGATGGTCGACATCCGCTACCCCGCGCGGGACACCCGGGGCTTCCCGCGCGCTCCGCAGATGCTGCCGGGCGCGGCCGCGGGGTACGACGCCATGAACAACCTCGGCGGCGTCCCGCGGGGCGCGGTCGACTGGTCGGCCACCCGGACCCACGCCCACACGGGTGCCCCCGTGGACCGGCCGGGAGGCCGGCGTCTTCCGGTGGTCCTCTACTCGCCCGGCGCCGGTGATCCGCGCTCCCTGGGCACCACCCTCACCGACGAACTGGCCTCGCGCGGATATCTCGTGGTCTCCGTCGACCACACCTATGAGGCCTCCGCGGTCGAGTTCCCGGACGGCCGGACCGAGCGGAGCCGGATGCTGGAGGAGTACGAGCGGGCCAAGCAGGAGGACCGCGTCACCGGCCTGCTGAAGAAGATCAGCGGGGTACGGGTCGCCGACACCCGCTTCGTTCTCGATCAACTGGCCGGTCTCGCCGCAGGGGACGGCTCCGGTGCCGGAAAGCGTTCCGGAGACGAGCGCCGTTCCGGAGGCGAGAACCGTTCCGGTGACGCGAGCCGTTCCCACGACGCGGGCCGTTCCGGTGCCGGGAAGCGTTCCGGCGCCGGGGAGGGGCAAGGCGTCGCAGGCCGTCCCGGTGGCGGGCCGCGGAGCCTGCCCGAGGGCCTGCGCGGGGCGCCGGACCTGGACCGGATCGGCATGTTCGGGGCGTCCGCCGGCGGCTTCACCGCGGCTCAGACCATGCACGACGATGCGCGGATCAAGGCCGCGGCGAACCTCGACGGAGTCCTCGGCTACACCCAGGACGACGCCGACCCGTCGAACCCCTCCACGGTCGGCACCGACGGGCTCGACCGGCCGTTCCTGCTCATGGGCAAGCAGGGCAACGACCACCACACGGTCGCGTCCTGGGATGCGACCTGGCGGCACAGCACCGGATGGCACCGTGACCTGACCCTGCGCGGCGCGGAGCACGGGGCCTTCTCGGACACGGCGTCGGCACTCCCGCAGATCGCCGAGCAACTGGGCCTCCCGGAGCAGACGGTGACCCGGAACATCGGCACGGTCCCGCCCCGCCGTGCCGTCGCCGCCGAGCGCGCGTATGTCACCGCGTTCTTCGACCGCTGGCTGAAGGGCCGGGACAGCCACCTGCTGGACGGGCCGTCGGCAGCGCACCCCGACATCCGCTTCGTGCCGTAGGCAGGCAGTGCCGGGGCGGGCCCCCATCGGGTCACCCACGAGTGACCCGATGGGGGCAGGGGCCGCGGGCCGATCCGGGGAGGCCGGTGCAGCGCCGAGGGCCGGAGGGGAGGCCGGGCGCCGACGGTTCGAGGCGGCGGTCCGGCGGGGGAGTGGGCGGGTTCGAGAAGCGGTCCGGCGGGGTGTGAGCGGCGGTGTACCGGCCGCGTTCGGAACGCCCCCGGGAGCGGAATATCCGGGACCCCGCGGTGGCTGTCCTCTGCAGTCGTGCGGTGACGGGCACCGGATCGCGCCTGCCGCCGTGCCGCGGTGCCGGAGAACGGCGCGGTGGAAGGCGGCGCGGCGGACGGAAACGTCCGCCGTACGGCTCCGCGGGCCGGTGGCCTGACCCGTCCGGACGGCTGTGACCAGCGAGGACACTTCGCCGGTACGCCAAGATTATTTACCTGCGCCCATAATGGATCGACCGGAGTCCGCTTCCGCCCCGAGGCGGGCTCCCCACCGTCCTCACCTGGAGGTGCCGTGCCCGGATCCCGCCCCCGACGCTCCCTCATCGGCCGGCTGCGCCCCGCTGCCTTCGGTGCCGACCCTGCCGGAGAGCGGCTGGAGCGTATCCGGCGGTCTCCCCAGTACGCCGACGGGCAGTTCCGCAACCCCGTCCCCACCCGCACCATGCTCCCCGGCTCGACGATGCCCATGCTGCGCACTCAGCTGAGCCGTGCCGACCGCGCCCGCCGGTACCCGACGGGTCCGGTCCCGGTGCACCGGCCCACCGCCGCCGAGTGGGGCGGCCCCCCGGCGTCCGGCCTGCGGCTCACCTGGATGGGGCACTCCAGTGTGCTCGCCGAGATCGACGGGCACCGGGTCCTCTTCGACCCGGTCTGGGGCGAGCGCTGCTCGCCGTTCACCTTCGTGGGGCCGCGGCGGCTGCACCCCATGCCCGTCGCGCTGGCCGCCCTCGACCCGGTGGACGCGGTGGTCATCTCCCACGACCACTACGACCACCTGGACATGCTGTCGATCCGTGCCCTGGCCCGCACCAGCACGCTCTTCGCCGTACCGCTGGGGGTGGGCGCGGACCTGGAGCACTGGGGCGTTCCGGCGCACCAGATCATCGAGCTGGACTGGCACGAGTCCGCGCAGGTCGGAAGCCTCACCCTGACCGCGACCCCGGCGCGGCACTTCTGCGGCCGGGGGCTGCGCGGCGGGCTGCGCACCCTCTGGGCGTCGTGGGTGGTCGCCGGGCCCGAGCACCGGATCTTCCACAGCGGTGACACCGGCTACTACCCGGGGTTCGCCGAGACGGGCGCGGCATACGGCCCGTTCGACGCGACCATGATCCAGATCGGGGCGTACAGCGAGTTCTGGTCCGAGATCCACATGACGCCGGAGGAGGGGCTGCTGACGCACGCGGACCTGTCGGGCGGGACCCCGGCCGGGACGCTGCTGCCCATCCACTGGGGCACGTTCAACCTCGCCCCGCACCCGTGGGCGGAGCCGGCCGAGCGCACCCTGGCCGCCGCGCGGGAGGCCGGCGCGAAGCTGGCCATGCCCCGCCCCGGGGAGCCCTTCGAGCCCGCGGCCGACCAGGTCGTCGACGCCTGGTGGCGGCCGATCGCCGTGCCGCCCGCACACGGCTGGCCGAGCGGTCCCCGTCCGGTCGCGGCCCCCTCCCCGGACGGTGCCGGGACGGCGGAGGCGAGCAGCGGCAGCGCCGGGGCGGCCGCGCCGCAGGCGTCCTGACGCCGCCTGGGGACCGCGGACGGCGTTGCAGGAGGCGCGCGGTCAGCGGTAGAGGAGCGCGCAGTCAGCGGCCGCTGCCCGGCGGGCCGGGCGCCCCGCCGGGCCCCAGCTCCTTCGCCAACCCGGCCGCCCCCTGCGCAGGTGCACGCGGCGCTCGCC
>NZ_JBEOXS010000093.1:5189-20427 GCF_040296705.1 Streptomyces sp. NPDC002055 | reverse complement strand
CCGCAGGCAGCACCGGACGGAAGACAACAGTGACCCGCACCCTCACGATCACCAGAGCTTGACCAGCCACAACAAGCCCTAACTTCCCGGTCTTGATATTTACGGGCCCTGGGGGCCCACAAATACACGGCAGCTTCCCGGAACCCCCACCCCTGCGGCCCCGCCCCCTCCCGCCGGTGGCCATCCCCTCCGGAGGCATTGGCTGCCGCGTCGGTGGCCGGCGCCGCGGTCCCGGTCCTACCGTCGTTGGGCCGCCGTCCTTGGGGCTTCCGTCAGTGGACCGTCTCCTCCTGCTGGTGAAGCACATCTGCGGCCTCTGCCGTCGGTGCATCCCTGTCCCCCGACGGTCGGTGGGGCTTTCCGGAGGTTCGTGTGCAGGTGGGAGGAGCGTCGGTGGGGGTGGGGGCTTTGGCTGGGGTGGTGGTCACCGGGGGGATGGGAGGGGGTGGGGCGATCGTAGAATCGGAGGCACTGTGCTTGAGTCCGACAACACTCCCGTGTCCGCCGGTGGCGGCCCGCAGGGCGCCTCCGGCGGCCCGGCCGTGCCCGGAAGCCCCGATGCAGCCCCGGCCGGGGGCGGTGGAGCCGCCGTCGCCGGGCAGCGTCGGCTGCACTTCCCGGAGGGGCCCGCCGCGGACCCGGCCGGGTCGCACCACGAGCGCCGGATCCGGAGCTTCCGGCCCCGGCGCGGGCGGGTGACCACCGGGCAGGGCGAGGCCCTGCGGCGGCTGTGGTCGACCTGGGGGCTGGACATCGACGGCCGGGAGAAGCTGGACCTCGGTGCGCTCTTCGGGGATCCCGCCCTGCCCGTCGTGCTGGAGATCGGCTTCGGGATGGGCGAGGCCACGGCGCAGATGGCCACCGCCGACCCCGGCACCGGCATTCTCGCCGCGGATGTGCACACCCCCGGTCAGGGCAATCTGCTGAGCCTCGCCGAGCGGAACGGGCTGACCAACGTCCGGGTCGCCAACGGTGACGCGATCATCCTGCTCCGCGAGATGATCGAGCCCGCGGCGCTGGCCGGGCTGCGGGTGTACTTCCCCGACCCCTGGCCCAAGAAGCGTCACCAGAAACGGCGGCTGATCCAGCCCGAGTTCATCGAACTGGCCGTGACCAGGCTGAAGCCCGGCGCGCTGGTGCACTGCGCGACGGACTGGGAGCCGTACGCGGAGCAGATGCTCGAAGTGCTCTCGGCCAGCGGTGAGCTGGAGAACACACAGCCCGACGGCGGGTACGCCCCCCGCCCCGCATTCGAAGGTCCGGGCGGCCGACCGCTGACGAAATTCGAGGGTGCGGGCCTGAACAAGGGGCACGTCGTGCACGATCTGTTGTTCGTCCGCCGCTGAGCGTCCTGGCGATAGTTCGTCGCGCCCGCTCCGCGGCGTGGTTAGGGTCGACAGGTGTATCCGTCCCCGCACCCGCCGCAGCAGCCGCCGGTCCCGGCCTATGAACCGCATCCGCAGTTCGCCGCCGTGCCGGACCGGAAGCAGTGGCGCTACCGTCCGGGCCGAGGGCTGCGGCACAGCAAGGCCTTCCGCCTCGGCACGCTGATAACCCTGCTCGTGCTCTCGGGCCTCGTCATCCTCGCCCTGGTGCGGGAACAGACCGGGACCGAGGGCTTTCTCGTCGGTCTCGGGCTGGCCGTGCTGCCCGTCCCGCTGCTGATCGGCGCCTTCCGCTGGCTCGACCGGGTGGAACCGGAACCCTGGCGGAACCTGGCGTTCGCGTTCGCCTGGGGCGCCTGCGCCGCGACCCTGGTGGCGATCCTCGCCAACGGCTTCGCGACCCAGTGGCTGGTGGCGCGGATGGTGAGTTCGTCCAGCGAGGCCGACACCTGGGGGGCCACGCTCATCGCGCCCGTGGTGGAGGAGAGCGCCAAGGGGGCCGCGCTGCTGCTGCTCTTCATCTTCCGCCGACGGGACTTCGACGGCATCGTCGACGGCGTGGTCATCGCCGGGATCACGGCGACGGGCTTCGCGTTCACCGAGAACATCCTCTATCTGGGCAACGCCTTCGGTGAGGACCAGGCCGTGGGCTCGTCCGGCTTCCAGTCGGTCACGGCCGCGACGTTCTTCATCCGGATCGTGCTCTCGCCGTTCGCGCACCCGCTGTTCACCGCGCTGACCGGTATCGGGTTCGGCATCGCGTCGCTCGCCGCACAGCGCCAGCGGGCGCGGCGGGTCCTGCTGCCGCTGGCCGGTCTGCTGACCGCGATCGTGCTGCACGCCGTCTGGAACGGCTCGGCCACCGTCGGCGGCTACGGCTTCATCGCCGTCTACGGGATGTTCATGGTGCCGGTGTTCGGGCTGCTGACCTGGCTGGTGATCTGGTCGCGCAGCAGCGAGCTCAGGACGGTCCGCAGCCATCTGCCGGCCTATGTGGCGGCGGGCTGGCTGGCGCCGGCCGAGCCGCACGCGCTGTCCTCCATGAAGGCGCGGTCGATCGCCCGTACCGTGGCGCGCCGTACCCACGGCGCGGCCGGACGCCGCATGGTCGTCGAGTACCAGGTCTGCGCGACGGCCCTGGCGTTCCTGCGGCAGCGCGCCCACCGGGGAGCGGCGGGCACGGACTTCGTCGCCCGGGAACAGGAGCTGCTGCACCACCTCTGGCAGCGCAAGGACATGGCGCAGCCCGCGCTGGCCCACGCGGCCCGTATGACGGCACCGGCCTGGACCGGGCCGCAGCAGTGGACTCCGCCGCCGCCCGGGTACGGCTACGTGCCGCCGGGCGGGCCGCAGCCGTCCGGCCGGCCGTATCCGCCGCAGGGCCAGGGGTACGGGCAGGGCCAGGGATACGGGCAGGCCGCCGGTCCGTACGGGCCGCCGCACGGGCCCGGCACCCGCCCGTACGGCCCCTGAGGGCCGGTCGCGGCCCCGGGGTACGGAGCCGTAACAGGCCGACAGCCCTGGTGTCGGGGGGACGTCACCAGGGCTGTCGGAGGATGCGGCGGCGGGCGCCGGTGGGAAGGAGCTGCCGTCAGATGGAGAGGCCGCGGTCCCGCAGCCAGGAGGCCGGGTCGATCGGCGAGCCGCCGTCGGGACGGACCTCGAGGTGGAGGTGGGGGCCGGTGACGTTGCCGGTGGCGCCGACGCGGCCGATGGTCTCGCCCGTGGTCACCTTGCCGGAGGTCTTCGTCATCGAGGAGAGGTGGCAGTACCAGACCTCGGTGCCGTCGTCGAGGGTGAGCACGATCCGGTAGCCGTACGCCCCGGCCCAGCCGGCCTGGGTGATGGTGCCGCCGTGGACCGCCTTGGCCGGGGTGCCGGTGGGGGCCGCGAAGTCCTGGCCGGTGTGGTCGTTGGACCAGAGGTCGCCGGCCTGCCCGAAGCTGGAGGTGAGGGTGTAGGAGGAGACCGGGACGGTGAACTCCTTGGCGAGCTTCGCCACCCGCTCGGCCTCGGCCTTCTTGCGCGCCGCCTCCTCCGCCGCCTTCTTCTTCGCGGCGGCGGCCTCGGCCTGCTTCCGCTCGGCCTGCTCGGCGGCCTTCTCCGCGGCGGCCTTCTCGGCGGCCTCGCGCTCGGCCTTCTCGGCGGCGCTCTGCTGCTGCTCGGCCTGGCGCATGATGCGGGCGCGCAGCGCCTCGCCCGCGCCGGTGCCGTCGGCGGCCTCGTCGGCGGTGAGCCCGGCGTCGCTCAGCGGGGCGGCGGAGGCGACGGCGACCGGGGCCTGTTCCGCGTCGTCCGCGACCAGGGAGCCGATGCCGGGCAGGGAGGCGGCGTCGGGAAGCTTCTCCGAGACGGTGGAGAGGTCCGGCATGGAGATGGAGACCGGCGGCTTCTCCTGCGCACTGGCCATGCCGCCCGCGCCGACGGCGGCGAAGACGCCCACGCCGAGGACGGCGCCGCTGCGGGCCATGCCGCCGCCGCGCTGCTTGACGACGCGGTGCCGGCCGCGCACGGGGGCGACGGATTCCTCGGTCGGGTTCCACTCACCCGCTGCGGCCGGGGGTTCCTCACCGAATCCGGGATCGAAACTCTGGGGTGTGTACGGGGATTCGGGGGCAGGCCTGTTGGACGCCACGCGGGCGCACTCCTTTCCTTCCTTCTCGCCTACCGGGTTAGCTGACGGGTTCGGAGCAGGAAGGTCTCCTACGGACCCCTCTGGGAGAGACGCCCGATTCACCCCAAGGTGTTGGTTCCCCGGTTCCCTGGGTGCAGGTGGTGCTGGTGTGTCCGGTGATGCAGGCCCTGCGGGGTGGTGCTGTGCGTTCGGGATTCGGCGACGGCGCACGGTGCCGTCTCTTGTGACGGCTGGGACGACCGCGCTGCGTTATCGAACGTTAATAGGGCCGGGGCCGGAATCCAAGCGGTTCTCGTTGATCGTTAACAGATTGGGGCGGGATCAATCCGGACATGTGCCGCCCAATGGGGGCGAGTTGAGCGGACCCGTGAAACACGTTCCGGCTGATCGTGCGTCACTTGTTATGCGAAGTGATGCATTCCGGTCACGGACCGTAGGGCGCCGGGGCGGCGGCCCGGCCCTCGCCCGAGCCGCGGGTCAGCCCCACGGTCCGCCGGCGCTCCGGCTGCCGCCGCCCCGGCCGGCTGACCGCCAGCAGCGCCATGTCGTCCGCCGGCTCGCCCCCGGTGTGCCGGGCCACGTCCTCGACGAGCGCGTCGAGGAGGGCGTCGGGCCCGGGGAACAGCCGGCCGTCGAGCCGCTTCGCCGGGTCGTAGAAGACCCCCTTCTCGTCCCGGGCCTCGGTCACCCCGTCGGTGAACAGCAGCAGGGTCGACCCGCGCGGGAAGTCGAAGGTGTCCACCTGCTCCGGCCAGGCCCCCAGATCCCCCATCCCGAGCGGGAGCGAGGCCACCACCGGCTCGACCCCGCACACCGAGCCGTCGGCGGAGAGCAGCAGCGGCGCCGGATGGCCGCGGTTGAGGACGCGCAGCGTGCCCTCGGGCGGCGCCCCGTCGGTGACGGAGGGGCGCGCGGCGCCCACCTCCGCCAGCACCGCGGTGGTGAAGCCCTCGAACCGGTCCAGGTCCTCGCCCCGCGCCTCGCGGGCCAGCGCCCGCTCCAGCCGGGCGGCGACCTGTACCAGATCCGGTTCCTCCTCGGCCGCCTCCCGGAAGGCGCCGATGACCACGGCGACCGCCGCGACGGCCCCCAGCCCCTTCCCCCGGACGTCGCCCACGATCAGGCGGACCCCGTGCGGGGTCTGCTGCACCGCGTACAGGTCCCCGCCGATCCGGGCGTCGGCCAGCGCCGCCTCGTACCGGGCGGCGACCTGGAAACCGCCGATGCGCTCGTCGGGCGTCGGCAGGACGGCGAGCTGGACGGCCTCGGCGATGCTGCGGGCCGACGCCAGCTGCCGGTCGCCGCGCCGCACCACGCGGTTGATGAACAGCGCGAGCAGGGCGACGGTCAGCACGGTGACCAGCTCCGTCACCGATTCGATGGCGCCCACGTCGCCGTTGTAGACGTGCAGGGCGACGACCGCTCCCCCGGCGGCGATCCCCGCGGCGGCCGTGGCCCGCAGCGAGAAGAACGGCGCGGCCACCAGCGGCGCGGCCGAGAAGAAGGGGGAGCCGGTGAACCGGGCCGGGGTCGAGAGGTCGAAGGTCAGCCCGCCGATGATCAGCAGCGCGGGCATCCAGCGGGCGACGCGGGCCCGGCCGGCGGAGCGGCTCTCGTCCTCGCGCCCGCGCGGCGCCCGAGCCGCGCCACGGAGCGTGCGGCCCGTGCGGCCCGATCCCCCGACTCGCATCCCCACCTCGTGTCTCCTACCGTCCATGCGCGGCGCGGGAGCGGTACGGCACCGCCCCCTCAGGCTCACCGGTGACCGGCCGGACGGCGAATCGGCGTACGCCAGGTGATGGACACCGGGTCACCCGCTCTTCCCTTCCGTTATATCCGGTATGCCCGAAGCGCCCATTATTCCGTCTTTGGGGTTAGCGTCGTAAGTATGAACAGCGCAGTTCGTCGCACGGTCTGCTGGCCGGTGCTGGCGTTGGTGGCCGCCGCTCTCGTACTGGTGGCCGTGATGGCTCCCGGCGCACGGGCCGCGGACGGGCTGGACAGCGCCGCCGCGGCCCTGAAACAGGGCCCCGTCTACGTCGACCCCCGGGCCGCGTCCCAGCTGCCGCCCGCGGACGCCGACGCCCTGGCGGACAAGATCAAGAAGGCGGACAAGCCGGTCTTCGTCGCCGTGCTCCCCGCCACCTCCGAGTTCCCCCCGTCGACCGTGCTGCAGGACCTCCGGACCAAGACCGGTATCACCGGTGTCTACGCGGTCGCGCTGGGCGACCGGTTCGACGCCGGCGCCGACTCCTCCGTGATGTCGCGCAACGCGGTCGACAACCTCACCGGCGCCGCGGCCCGCTCCGGCGACGGCGACGTCAAGGCCACGGTCACCGGCTTCGTCGACCAGGCCGTCGAGCAGGCGAACGGCCACGCCCCCGACTCGTGGAGCGGTGGCTCGAACACCGACACGGGCACCTCGACCGGCTACAACAAGGTCGGCGGTGCGGGCCTGGCGGTCACGTTCGGCATCCTCCTCGCGGTCGCCGGCGCCACCGTGTTCCTGGTGTCCCGCCGCGGGAAGATGCGCCGGGCCGAGCGAGAGCGGGCACAGCTGGCCACGCTCCGTCCGGTGGTCGACGAGGACATCACCGCGTTCGGCGAGGAGCTCGAACGGATCGACTTCGACCCGTCCGCCCCGGCGACGGACGACGCGATGCGCGAGGACTACGCCCGCGCCCTGGACTGCTACGACCGGGCGAAGCGCGCCATGGACGGCGCCCGGCGGCCGGACGACGTCCGGGGCGTGACCCAGGCCCTGGACGACGGACGGTTCGCGCTGACCACGCTGGAGGCCCGACGGGACGGCCAGCCGCTCCCGGACCGCCGTCCCCCGTGCTTCTTCGATCCGCGCCACGGCCCCTCGGTCCAGGACGTGCAGTGGGCGCCCGAGGGCGCGGGCGAGCGGAGCGTGCCGGTGTGCGCCGCGGACGCCGCCCGTATCGCGGACGGCGAGGAGCCGATGGGCCGCACCGTGGACACCCCCTCCGGACGGCGCCCCTACTGGGAGGCCGGGCCGCTCTACAGCCCCTGGGCCTCCGGCTACTTCGGCGGCGGCATCCTCCCCGGGCTGCTGGTGGGCACGCTGCTGGGCAGCATGCTCAACGCGCCGTACGCGTACGGGGCGGACGGCCTCGGTGACGGCGGGAGCGGCGGCGACTACTCCGGAGGCGACTTCGACTCGGGCGGCTTCGGCGGGGACGGCGGAGGCTTCGGCGGCTTCGGGGGCGGCGATTTCGGTGGGGGAGGGTTCTGACTCGGTCCGCCGTGCGAGGGCAGGTGCCGCCGACGCTGCTTGGTGGGACGGCGGGACGGCGGGACGGCGGGACGGCGGGACGGCGGGACGGGCTGAGCATGTCCCCTGCGTGGCCGGACCACGGGACCAGGGGACCGCGGACCGCGGGAGACGTACGGCAGCGGGCCCCCGGCTGCCCCGAGCCAATTCGATGGCAGCGACGGCCTTTGACGACAAGACTGCACCGGTGAACGCCCTCCCGCCGCAGCCCGTCCCGCTGCCTCTGCCGGTTCCGGACCCGCGCGCCCGCGACGTCGTGTTCGACTACGCGGGCATGCACGCCGCGGTGGCCGGCCTGGTCCTGCCCGGCAACGCGTCGATGCACGTCATGAGCGCGCTGGAAACCTCCCGCGAGCTCATCCGGCACTCCTACTACCGGTACGAGTTCGCCACCGTCGCCGTCACCCATTCCCTGCTCGCCGTGGAGCACGTTCTTGCCGAGCGCCTGGCCGTCGAGGCACCGCTCCAGGACCTGATCGAGCGGGCCGCCGGCGCGGGGCTCATCACGGCGGAACTCGCCGCCGGACTCGACCGCGGCCGACTGCTGCGCGACAAGCTCACGCAGGGCGCCGTGACCAGTGCCGCCGTCGGCCCGGCCAGGGCCGTCAAGCTGGTGCGTGCCGTCTTCGATGCCGTTTCCCTGCTCCTCCGCCCACCGGCTGCGGCAGCAGCGAAAGCCGCCGGCCGGAGCGGAGCACAGCCCGAAGACCGGCTCGCCCGGCTGTGGGAGGAACACCGGCGCGCGCCGTTCCCCGAAAGCTTCCGCGGCGTGGACATCGCGGGCGTGGAACTGATCCTCCTGGACGCCGACGTCGCCGCCGTCCTCCAGCGAGAGCTGGACGGCGGACTCGACACCCAGGGCATCGCCGTCCTCTGGGCGTGCATCGCCGACCTCGACACGATCGTGCCCCTGATCAACGAGGAGTACTGCGCCTCCTACGTCACGAGACTGCGCACGATGGCGGGACTCGCGGCAGCGCGCCACATCCCCGCCGCGACCTGACCGGCTCCTCAGCGGCTCATTCCGTCGGAAGCGGTGCGCCGCAGGCCTCGCAGCGCACCGCACCGGCCCGCTCGTTCATCCGCCCGCACTCGGTGCAGACCCGGTGCAGCAGACAGGCGGCTTCCCCGCCCTCGGCCAAGGCGGCCGGCTGCGGCCGCGCCGGCTGCTCCGGCTCCTCCGGCCCGGGCCCGGTCGCCGCCCGCACCTCGTCGTCCATGGTTGCCATGGGGCCATGAAACGGCACCCGGGCAGGGGGCGACAACGGGCGCGGGGCGGCCGGGGGGCCGGGGGGCGCGGCGGACGCGGCGGACGCGGTGGACGCGGTGGGCGCGGTGGGCGGGGCGGACGCGGTGGCCGGGGCCGGCGGGCAGGGGCCGACCGAGGGCCGGGCGGGGCCGGGCTCGGGCCGGGGCCATGCAGGCGGCCGGGCAGCAGGCGGGGCAGGGGCAAGCCTGCGCCGGCCATCCGCCGCCAGCCCGGCGCCCGGCTCCCCGCCGTACGCGCCGCCCGGCCGGCCCACTGGGTCAGCCGCTGGTCGCCGCTGGTCAGCCGCCCACCGGGACCGCCGAGGCCAGCCGGACGGGAAGGCTCCGGTGACCGTTGGAGATGAACGACTCCACCGGCTCCAGGGCGTCCGCCGGGATGGCTAACGCCAGATCCGGGAAGCGGGAGAAGAGGGCGGGCAGCGCGATCTCCGCCTCCAGTCGCGCCAGCGGTGCCCCCAGGCAGTGGTGCGCGCCGTACCCGAAGGCGAGGTGCTCCTTGTCCGCCCGGGTGACGTCGAAGCGGTCCGCGTCCGCGCCGTGCGAGGCGGGGTTGCGCCCCGCCGCGGCGTAGGCGGCGAGGATCGCGTCCCCCTTGCGGAGGGTCACCCCGCCGACGTCGATGTCCTCGACGGCGTACCGCAGCGGCAGGCTCGCCACCGGCGCCTCGACGCGCATCGTCTCCTCGATCACATCGCTCCAGCTCGCGCCGCCCGCGCGGACCAGTGCGAGCTGGTCGGGACGGGTGAGCAGCGCGTGGATCGCGTTGTCGAGCAGGTTGACGGTGGTCTCGTGCCCGGCGCTGATCATCAGCAGCAGGGTGTCGACGAGCTCGGCCTCGGTCAGCCGCGAGCCGTCCTCCTCCCGCGCCGCGATCAGCACGCTGGTCAGGTCGTCGCCCGGCTCCTTCCGCTTGATCTCCACGAGCCCGGCGAGGACGGTGCGCACGCTCTGGAAGGTCGCCGCCGCCTCCTCCGCCGTCGCCGCCGTGTTGAAGATGCTGTCCACCAGGCGCCGGAGCTCCGCGCGCATCACCGGGTCGGAGAGGCCGAAGAGCTCGGAGATCACCTGGATCGGGATCGGATAGCAGTACGCCTCACGCAGGTCGACGGTGTCTCCCGGGCGGGTGGCCGCGAGGCCGTCGAGCAGCTCGGTGGTCATCGCCTCGATCCTGGGGCGCAGCGCGGCGGTGCGGCGCGCGGTGAAGGCGGCGGAGACCAGCTTCCGGAGCCGCCGGTGTTCGCCCCCGTAGGCGGTGAACATGTTCGTCACCGCGACCCAGGTGAACAGCGGCCACTCGGGGGTGATCTCCCCGTTGATCCACAGCGGCCAGTGGCGGCGCGGATCCTTCGAGACCCGCGGGTCGGTCAGCAGCTCCTTGAGAACGCTGTGCTCGCTCACCGCCCACGCCCGGATCCCGCCGGGGAGCTCCACCGGGGCCACCGGGCCCTGTTCCCGGATCCGGGCCGCCTCGCCGTGGATGTCACGGCCGGTGGGATCTATGACGACGGGGCAGGACTGGCGTTCCATCCGCTGTCTCCAGAGGTGTGGTCCGTCCGCGGCCGAGGCCCCCGGGACGGAAGTGGTACGGGCAGGAGGCGGGAACCACGAGAGGCTCCCCACTGAGGCCCAACTGTCCTACCCCGTACACCAGTTCCCCATCCGGAGCCGGACCTGCCGATTCCCGCAGAAGCCCAGGAGCCGCCCCCGGGGGAACGACCGAAGCAACCGCGCCCTTGATTCGCCCACTCCGCTCCGGCTGCGACCGGCAGCAACCGCACACTCAACTACCTTGCCCCAGAGCGGCGGCGGACTGGACGCTCCACCGCGCTATTGGCGCGTCACCGAGAACACCTGCCTGTGATGCACGTACAGCCGCATCCACCCGGTTACTCGCCCCCAGCTTCGCGTAGATTGCGCTGACATGCTCCTTCACGGTATGCGGGCTCAGCATCATCTGTGAGGCGATACCACGATTGGTCATACCGCGCCCGAGCAGCCGCAGCACATCACACTCTCGAGTCGTCAGCCCGTGGGGCAGAGCACCAGTTGCCCCACTAGCCACGGCCTCGCCCGCACTTCTGCCGAGGCTCCGTGCAGTCCCATGGCATAACGCCACGGCGCCCACAGCCGTCGTCCGCACCGCTTGGACCACCTGCTCCGCGGGGGCTCCCCTTGCCAGCAAGCCGCGCGCTCCAGCGCGCAGTGCCGCGACTATCCCCCTGTGAGAGACGTGCTCGCTGAGCACGACCACCGAGGTTCCGGGAATGTCCCGGCACACGCCTCCCAGCCGGGACAGAGCCGCCGGATCTTGCAGGTCCCCGGCCAGCAACATGACCTGCGCCACCGCGCGCCCAGCAACCATGTGCGCCTGGTCGACGGCGCCTATCGCAACAACATGGATGTCGCCCTCGGTTTCGAGGAAGCCGCGCAACCGAGAACAGGAATCCTCTGAATCGTCACAGATCACTGTGCGTATCAACATGGCCCCCGATTAGTCATCTGGCGAGCATAGTTGACGGCAAACGATGAGACATCGGGATGAATCGCTACAAATCATCCAATTCGACAGACGCTTGGGGGGTGCCGCACCTCTCGCCGACTCGGCAAGATCAGTCACTGTCGGCCGCTGACCGCGCGACCAAGGTTCGGCGTCGAGATGTGGGCGCCCCCCTCTCACAGCGTTCTCTTCGCGTTGTGGTGGCACTTGCCGAAGCGGGATGCGAAAAGGACGCTGCCCGTCTCACCAAGGGGAGCGACCTCGTCGGACAAGTACGCGCAGCCCTGGGCGATGGCGATCTGATCACGGCCTCCGACGCACTTCAGGCTGCACTGTTCTCCGAACAGAGCATCCCGCAGTCTCTGTACGACGAGCTTCCCACTCTGCTTGACCGCTACCGCACGGCAGAAGACCGGGAGCTGTACTCGGCCACACCCGGGGGTCCGGCTTCAGCCCAGGCCACCATGGCGGCCTACTACGCCCTTGCCTGACCAGCCCCCATGGAGAAGGAAATATTGCGCATGAGTACGGACTCCCCAGCCGCAGTGGCCGCCAGCGGCCTGGCATTCAGCTACACATCCGGCAGTGCACTGACGTCCGCAGACATCACCCTTCAACCGGGATGCATGGCGGCAGTACAGGGCCCATCCGGCTCCGGCAAGAGCACTCTGCTCGCCCTGCTCGGGTTGATCCTGTCACCCACCGCAGGCACCCTGCACATCACAGGAATCGACACAGGAGCCCTGGAACCGGCGGACCGGGACCGACTCCGACAGAGATCCATCGGCATCGTCCTTCAGGACCTCGGTCTGCTGCCGTTCCTCAACGCCTGGGAGAACGTTGCAGCCGCCTACGGCCCTCGGCTTGCCCAGCACCGACAAGAAGCGCACGCCATTCTCGACACCCTTGGGCTGGGGAAGCTCGCCGACTCGCCGGTCAATGAACTGTCCGGCGGCCAGCGCCAGCGCATTGCCGTCGCTCGCGCAGCCGTGAAACAGCCGACGCTCATCCTGGCTGACGAACCCACCTCCGGCCTCGACCCCAAGGCCTCCGATGCGGTGATGGAAGCGCTGCGTGCCGGCGCCGACCAAGGTGCCGCCGTACTGCTGGTGACCCACGACACCGCGGTAGCGGGCACGTGCGACCAGCGCTACGTACTCGACGACGGCGTGCTCTCGACAATCCAGGACCCTGTAGCGGCGGCCTCGGCGCAACCGGGAGAGACCCGTCCCAACGCTAAGAATAACCGGCGATGAGCCGCTGGAGCCTCTACACCTGGAAGCGCGACTCGCGCTCCTTGCGCAGGGCGCTGCCCACGCTCACCGTTCTGGCCGCACTGCTGACGACCTCCGCCGGAGTTGCAGCAGGCGCGACCGAAACGATCGAGAGAGACGTCTTGAGCTCCGGAGGACTTACTCAGATCGAACTGTCCGCCTTCGAAGGCGAGTCGTCGGTGCGTCCGCTCACGACATCGGCGCTCCACGACGCGGCCCGGATCGCCGGCGTCAAAAAGGTAGTCGCCGACTTCTCTTCCACGCTTTACGCCGAGGACGAGGGCACGTACGACCTCGCCAGTCACACGCTCTCTCCCGGCGCGGATCTGCCCGTGGTCAAGGGCAAGATTCCACCGCGACTCGGCAAGAATCAGGTGATCCTTCCAGCCAGCGCTCAGGGCACCGACTTCACTTCCTCCCTCGGTCGGTCCGTCACATTCGGATACACCAGGGCCACCGGAGCTGAATCCGGCACCACAGCTCTCATGAAGCTGGAGATCGTCGCCCTGTACGACCCCAGCTGGCAGGTGGACGGACCAGGTGTCGCTTACCTGTCCGAGGAGACCGCTGCGCACTTGGCAGCAGCTCGTGCCGGTCAGAAGCCTGCCGTATTCCGCGCCAAGGACGGCGCGCAGTCGGCCACTGTCGTGGTCAGCCATCAGAAACAGGTGTCCGGGGCCACCAAGGCCCTGCAGGACGATGGCTTCTCCGCCTCTCCGGTGTCCGACCGGGTCCGGCAGTTGCCTGGCTTGTTCGGTGCCGCAGACATTGCCATGCGCATGGGTGTCGTAGCTCTGGCTCTGGCCGCCATCGGCCTGGGAGGGGTACGTGCCGCCGACAGTGCACGAGCCCGTCTGAGCCAGTTCGCCACCCTGCGGATCCTCGGTTCGGGGCGACCCGAGCTGCGCCGCATTCTCCTGGGAGAAGCCGTCCTGACCGGCGCCGTAGCCGGTCTCGTCGGTGTCCTCATCGGCACTGGACTCTCCGCGGTTCTGGCAGCCCCGCTGAGTGACATGCTTGGCTTGCCCATCTCGGTGACCGACGCCCTGCCAGGACCTGGCTGGGCCGCTGCCACACTGCTGTTGCCGGTGATCGGTCTGGCTCTCGGAACCCTGCTGGGCAGTCGCGAGGCGTTGCGCCGGGACCCCTACCTCACCGCCCGCGCGCACAGTTAGAAGGTCCCACGACGTGAGGCGGAAGAGGGCTCCGCCCCGCAAAGGCGGGGTCCTCTTGCAACTGTTCGACTCGCCGGGCACTCCGCTCGGGTCGGCCGCAGTGGACGCCGAACTGTCCTCCTCCGGCGCCAAAGCCACCGCCCTGACCATCTCGCCCGGGTGCACGCAGGCTCCCTGCTCTGGGACGCGTTCAGGAGCGCGAGAGCAGATCACCGAAAACCAGGCCCGGGGCACCGTCCAGTGGGTTTCCGACAGCTTGGGCATCCAGCACGACGACCTTCTCCAAGCAGCAGGATTCATCGGCCACCCGGACGCGCCCAACCTGACCTCAACGAGGCGGTGGAGCACTACGGAGAACCGATCACCCGCACCCTGTCCATGGTGTTGCTCTGCGGCGGCGTGGTCGCCACGGTCGGCGATGGCCGCGCGGGCCGGCTCAGGCAGTTCGACCTGGTGTCATGAGCAAAGTCGCTCCCTTACCGGAAGCCATCCGACCCACTCGCTCACGCACGTGCCCCTGAACAACGGAGCGCCCCGACCGGCCGAAACCGATCGGGGCGCTCTGCCGCAGGTCAGAGGGTTTCCCCCTCCCGCTGCGATCGGTAGGCCGTGTGGGACTCGAACCCACAACCAATGGATTAAAAGTCCACTGCTCTGCCAATTGAGCTAACGGCCCGCGATCGTGCTCCCCCGAGCATAGCTGCACCGAACGGCGCAGCCGATCGGGTATCCGCTCCGCTCCTCCGTCCGGCGGCCCGGTGCCCGTCGCGGGCGGCGGAACGGGTGCCGGAACGGCAGCGGAACGACATCGGTACGGGCGGCCGTCGGGGCGCACCGGACCCGCCGGGGAGCCCCTGAGTACCGGGTTCGCGAAGGCCAGGCGTTCGCGGGCGAGCCGTTCACGGTGCGAAGCAGGGCGCCGGTGAGCCGTTCGCGGTGCGAAGCGGGCGCCGGTGAGCCGTTCACGATCCGGGGGCGGGAACGTGCCGAGCCGCACACGATGCGGGGCAGGACGGGCGCGCGGACGGGAAAGGCCGTCCCGGACGCCTGGCGGAGCATCCGGAACGGCCTCGATCAGAGCCCTGTGTCAGCCGTTGCGCTTCCAGCGGGGCTTGTCGTCGCGGCGCCCGAAGGAACCGGTCCCCGTGCCGGTGCTGCGACGGCCGTGCGGGCGGTCACCGGAGCGGTGGCCGCCGGCGGACGGGCGGTCGTCGCGGCGGTCACGGTTGAACGGACGGTCGCCACCACCGGAACGGTAGCCGCCGGACGGCCGGTCGTCACGGCGGAAGCCACCCGAGGGGCGGTCGTCGCGACGGTCGCGGTTGAACGGACGGTCACCACCGGAGCGGTAGCCGCCGGAACGGTCGTCACGACGCTCGAAGGAACGGCCGCCCGACCGGTCGTCACGACGGTCGTCACGGCGGTCGTCACGGCGGAAGCCGCCCGAGGAACGGTCGTCACGGCGGTCACGGTTGAACGGACGGTCACCACCCGAACGGTAGCCACCCGACCGGTCGTCACGACGCTCGTCCCGGCGGTCGTCACGGCGGAAACCACCGGAGGGACGCTCGTCACGGCGGAAGCCGCCCGAGGAACGGTCGTCGCGACGGTCACGGTTGAACGGACGGTCACCACCCGAACGGTAGCCACCCGACCGGTCGTCACGACGCTCGTCCCGGCGGTCGTCACGGCGGAAACCACCGCG